>NZ_JALPKP010000043.1:0-48173 GCF_051383635.1 Geodermatophilus sp. CPCC 205506
AGTCAACGAATCTGCCGGCCGCCCGACCGGCAAAGCGGCCAGCGGCAAGGGCAACCGCTACCTCGCTCGCGTGCTCGGCGAGGCCGCGATCGGCGCCGCCCGCACCGACACCTTCCTCGGCGAGCGCTATCGACGCATCGCCCGCCGACGAGGCAAGAACCGCGCGATCGTGGCGATCGGCCGCTCCATCCTCGTCATCGTCTGGGCCCTGCTCTCCGACGAAGACGCCCAGTTCGTCGACCTCGGCGCCGACTACTACGCCTCGAGAACCAATGCCGAGCGCAAGATCCGCCAGCACGTCCGCGAACTGCAGGAGCTCGGCTACACCGTGACCCTCAACCCAGCAGCCTGAATCAGTCGATCAGCTCACCAGCAACAATCCCGGACAGCCCCCGGGCGCTGCCCCCATGCCCAGCTGAGGTCATTTTCGGATTAGGCCGCCTTTACGGTCATCCCCTCGGACGCGCCACTCTCCGAACTGGGGCCGTTCGGCGCCGAGGGTGCTGTTCTTCACGTGGCCGGGTTAGAACCACGTCGCGTCGTCGAGACGGCCAAAGCTCCGCGCCTCGAGGTCGTGTATCAGCGACGTGAGGTCCGTCGGGTTCGATGTCCTCCCTGGACCCCCGGGGAAGAGGGTCGAGCAGTCAGCTCAGGTCGTCGGCTCCGCTCGCTGAGCTGTCGTGGACTGTCCGTCTCGTCTCGTACCAGGTGGCGCCGACCGGCTCGCCGGCCATGTTCCAGCTCCAGGAGACCTGGGGGGTGATGCGCAGGTACAGACCCGGACCCACCATTCCGACCCGCTCCACCGGACCGTCGGCCACGCCGTAGACCCGGATCCCGCGCGCGATGAACGGGTCGAAGGAGGGCAGGTCGTCCACCACCAGGGCGACCTTGCGACGTCCGGCCCGCACGTTGCCGACCTTGCGGGTCCGCAGGACGCTCGCCCCGGCGCCGCCGACCCAGAAGTGCGCACCGTCGAACTCGACGGCGACCGGTACGACGTCGGGTTGACCGTCTACACCCAGCGTCGCCAGCCGAGCGATCCCGTGGGACCGCAGGAACTCCACCTCGTCGGCCCGGAAGGTCACCGGATCACCACCCGCGGGCGCGCCACTCCCCGAGGTGCGGGCGCTCGGCGCCGAGCGTCGTGTCCTTGCCGTGGCCGGGATAGACCCAGGTGTCGTCGGGCAGCGTGCCGAACAGCCGCTGCTCGACGTCGTCGATCAGGCTGGCGAACCGCTGCGGGTCCTTCTGGGTGTTGCCGACGCCGCCGGGGAAGAGGCTGTCGCCGGTGAAGACGTGCGTGCCGGCGTCGTCCGGGCCGTGCCAGACCAGCGCGATGCTGCCCGGTGTGTGCCCGCGCAGGTGCACGACCTCGAGGGTCTGCGCGCCGACGGTCACCGTGTCGCCGTGCTCGACCGGCCGCTGCACCGGGACGGGGAGGTCGCCGGCGTCCGCCGGGTGGGCCACCGTGGTCGCGCCGGTCGCCTCCACGACCTGGGGGAGGGCGCGGTGGTGGTCCCAGTGCCCGTGCGTGGTGACGACGGTGCGCAGGTCGGTGTCGCCGATCAGGGTGCGCAGCGCGTCGGGCTCGGCGGCCGCGTCGATCAGCAGCGCCTCGCCGGTCGTGGCGCAGCGGAGCAGGTAGGCGTTGTTGGCCATCTCGCTCACCGCGAGCTTGCTGATGGTCAGCCCCGGCAGCTCCCGGACGTCGGCGGGCCCGCCCACCTCGACGTCGCCGGTGTAGGTCCCCGAGCTCATCCTGGACTCCGTTCGAGAGTGTCGGCGGCCGCGGTTACGGTCCTCGGCATGGACGCTAGCGGAGGTCTGCCGGTCGGTGCCGAGGGCCGGACGATCGTCGGCCTCCCCGCCACCGAGCTGGCCGCCCGCGTGCGTGCGGGGGAGCTGTCCGCCGTCGACGTGGTGCGCGCGCACCTCGCCCACCTCGACGAGGTGGAGGCCCGCGTCGGGGCCTTCCGGGTGGTCCGCCGGCAGGCCGCGCTGGCCGAGGCGGCTGCCGTCGACGCCGCTCCCGACCGCGGATCACTCCCGCTGGCGGGGGTGCCGATCGCGGTGAAGGACAACGTCGACGTCGCCGGCGAGGCCTGCACCGACGGCTCGCCGGCCTGCCCGAGCCGGACGGCGGCCCAGGACCACCCCGTCGTGGCCCGGCTGCGCGCCGCCGGCGCGGTCGTCGTCGGCCTCACGCGCGCCCCCGAGCTGTGCCTCTACGCCTCCACCGACGGCCCCGGCACGGTGAGCCGCAACCCCTGGGACACCGCCCGCTCGCCGGCCGGCAGCTCCGGGGGCAGCGCGGCGGCGGTCGCGTCGGGTGCGGTCCCGCTGGCGCACGGCAACGACGGCCTGGGCTCGCTGCGGCTCCCGGCGGCCGCCTGCGGCCTGGTCACGCTCAAGCCGGGCCGCGGCGTCGTCCCCGCCGGGATCGGCGCCGACGACTGGTCGGGCATGGCGGAGAACGGCGCGCTGGCGACGACGGTGGCCGACCTCGCGCTGGCCCACGCCGTGATGGCGGGGGAGGAGCCGGCACCGCCGGTCGCCCCCGATCGGCCGCTGCGCGTCGCGGTCAGCACCCGGTCGCCGCTGCCGGGGATCCGCGCCGACGGCCCGGCGCGGGCGGCGGTGGACGCCGTCGTGGGACTGCTCACCGCCGCCGGGCACACCGTCGTCCGCAGGGATCCACCGGTCAGCCCGGGTGCCGCGGCCGGAGCCGTCGCGCGGTGGATGGCCGGCGCGGCGAACGACGCCGAGCACCTCGGCATCGACCTGGCCGACCTCCAGCCGCGCAGCCGCACGCACGCCCGCATCGGGCGGGCGGTCCGCGCCGCCGGCCTGGTCCGGCCGGCCACCGCCGACCGCTTCCGGCAGCGCATGAGCGCCTTCTTCGCCGACGTCGACCTGCTGCTCAGCCCGGTGACGACCGGCCCGCCCCTGCCCGCCCGGCCGTGGCACGAGCGGTCGTTCCTGGCCAACGTGACGGCCAACGCCCGCTGGGCCCCGTGGACGGCGGCCTGGAACCTGGCCGGCCTGCCCGCGCTGGTCCTGCCCGCCGGCACCCGGCCCGAGGGGCACCCGCTGGCCGTCCAGTTCGCCGGCCCCCCAGGAGCCGAGACGCGACTACTCTGGGTCGCCGGAGAGCTGGAGCGGCGACAGCCGTGGCGCCGGTACGCGCCGGTCTTCGACCCGACTGCACCACCGGTCCCAGCACCCGCCTGAGCAAGACCGGCCCGGCACCGCCGCCGCGGCCGGCGTCGGCGCGCGACCGGGCCCGGCGTCCCCGCACCACCCGCACGGCAGCACCCCACCGGCTTGGCCTCCACCGAGCACGACCGACAGGGATCACATGGACCGCCTCGTCGTCCGCGGCGCCCGCGAGCACAATCTCAAGGACGTCCACCTCGACCTCCCCCGCGACGCGCTGATCGTGTTCACGGGGCTCTCCGGCTCGGGCAAGTCCAGCCTCGCCTTCGACACGATCTTCGCCGAGGGCCAGCGCCGGTACGTCGAGTCGCTGTCGGCCTACGCGCGGCAGTTCCTGGGCCAGATGGACAAGCCCGACGTCGACTTCATCGAGGGCCTGTCGCCCGCGGTCTCGATCGACCAGAAGTCGACCAACCGCAACCCCCGCTCGACCGTCGGCACCATCACCGAGGTCTACGACTACCTGCGGCTGCTCTACGCCCGGGCCGGCCAGCCGCACTGCCCCAACTGTGGCAAGCCGATCTCCCGGCAGACGCCGCAGCAGATCGTCGACCAGGTCCTCGAGATGGAGGAGGGCACCCGCTTCCAGGTGCTCGCGCCCGTCGTCCGCGCCCGCAAGGGCGAGTACGTCGACCTGTTCAGCTCGCTGCAGACCCAGGGCTTCTCCCGCGTGCGGGTCGACGGAACCGTGCACCCGCTGACCGAGCCGCCGAAGCTCAAGAAGCAGGAGAAGCACACGATCGAGGTGATCGTCGACCGGCTCACGGTCAAGGAGAGCGCCAAGCGCCGGCTGACCGACTCGGTGGAGACCGCCCTCGGCCTCGCCGGCGGGCTCGTCGTCCTCGACTTCGTCGACCTCCCCGACGACGACCCGCACCGCGAGCGCACCTACTCCGAGCACCTCGCCTGCGTCGACGACGGGCTGTCGTTCGAGGCGCTCGAGCCCCGGTCGTTCTCCTTCAACTCGCCGTTCGGCGCCTGCCCCGAGTGCACCGGCATCGGCACCCGCAAGGAGGTCGACCCCGAGCTGGTCATCCCCGATCCGGAGAAGAGCCTCGCGCAGGGCGCGGTCGCCCCGTGGGCCAGCTCGATGACCAACGAGTACTTCCTCCGGCTGCTCTCCGGGCTGTCGCAGCAGCTCGGCTTCTCGATGGACGACCCGTGGGAGCGGCTGCCGGCCAAGGCGCAGAAGGCGATCCTGCACGGCTCCCCGGACCAGGTGCACGTCCGCTACAAGAACCGGTACGGCCGCGAGCGCAGCTACTACGCCGCGTTCGAGGGCGTGATGCCGTTCCTCGAGCGCCGACACGAGGACACCGACAGCGACTGGGCGCGGGACAAGTACGAGGGCTACATGCGCGACGTGCCCTGTCCCGTCTGCCACGGCACCCGCCTCAAGCCCGAGATCCTCGCCGTCAAGCTCAACGGACGCTCGATCGCCGAGGTCACCAACCTCTCCATCGGTGACGCCTCCGAGTGGCTCGGCGGGCTCGAGCTGGGCGACCGGGAGCGGGCCATCGCCGACCGCGTCCTCAGGGAGATCCAGGCCCGGCTGTCCTTCCTCGTCGACGTCGGCCTCGACTACCTGTCCCTCGACCGGCCGGCCGCCACGCTCGCCGGTGGCGAGGCGCAGCGGATCCGGCTGGCCACCCAGATCGGGTCCGGGCTGGTCGGCGTCCTGTACGTCCTCGACGAGCCGTCGATCGGGCTGCACCAGCGCGACAACACCCGGCTGATCGAGACGCTCGTCCGGCTGCGCGACATGGGCAACACCCTGATCGTGGTCGAGCACGACGAGGACACGATCAAGGTCGCCGACTGGATCGTCGACATCGGCCCCGGCGCCGGTGAGCACGGCGGCGAGATCGTCGTCAGCGGCCACCTCGACGACCTGATGACGAGCGAGCGCTCGCTGACCGGGGCGTACCTGTCCGGGCGCATGGCGATCGAGATCCCGAAGGTCCGGCGCGAGCTCACGCCCGGCCGGGAGCTGGTGGTCAAGGGCGCCCGCGAGCACAACCTCCGCGGGGTCGACGTCACCTTCCCGCTCGGCTGCTTCGTCGCGGTCACCGGGGTGTCCGGATCCGGCAAGTCCACGCTGGTCAACGACATCCTGTACACGACGCTGGCCAACCAGCTCAACCGCGCGCGGATGGTCGCCGGCCGGCACCGGACCGTCACC
This sequence comes from Geodermatophilus sp. CPCC 205506, assembly GCF_051383635.1. Taxonomy (NCBI): domain Bacteria; kingdom Bacillati; phylum Actinomycetota; class Actinomycetes; order Geodermatophilales; family Geodermatophilaceae; genus Geodermatophilus; species Geodermatophilus sp. CPCC 205506. Next base: position 5,402 of record NZ_JALPKP010000043.1, read on the forward strand.
GGCCTGGAGCACCTCGACAAGGTGGTGCACGTCGACCAGTCGCCGATCGGCCGCACGCCCCGGTCCAACCCGGCCACCTACACCGGGGTCTGGGACCACGTGCGCAAGCTGTTCGCCAGCACCACCGAGGCGAAGATGCGCGGCTACCTGCCCGGCCGGTTCTCGTTCAACGTCAAGGGCGGACGCTGCGAGGCGTGCTCCGGCGACGGCACCCTGAAGATCGAGATGAACTTCCTGCCGGACGTCTACGTGCCGTGCGAGGTGTGCAAGGGGGCCCGGTTCAACCGGGAGACCCTCGAGGTGCACTACAAGGGCAAGACCGTCGCCGAGGTCCTCGACATGCCGATCGAGGAGGCGGCCGACTTCTTCGCGGCCATCCCGGCGATCGCCCGCTACCTGCGCACCCTCACGGAGGTCGGCCTGGGCTACGTGCGGCTGGGCCAGCCGGCGACCACGCTGTCCGGCGGCGAGGCGCAGCGGGTCAAGCTGGCCAGCGAGCTGCAGAAGCGCTCCAACGGCCGCAGCATCTACGTCCTCGACGAGCCGACCACCGGCCTGCACTTCGAGGACATCCGCAAGCTGCTGCTGGTGCTGCAGGGCCTGGTCGACAAGGGCAACTCGGTGGTCGTCATCGAGCACAACCTCGACGTGATCAAGAGCGCCGACTGGCTCATCGACATGGGCCCCGAGGGCGGGTTCCGCGGCGGCACGGTCGTCGCCGAGGGGCCGCCGGAGTTCGTCGCCGGCGTGCCGGAGAGCCACACCGGCCGGTACCTGGCGAAGATCCTCGACCCGGACGCCGTCGCCGCCGCGGCCGCGCCGAAGAAGCGGGTCCGCAAGAAGGCCAGCTGAGGCGGGCCCGGAGCCGTCCCCCACCGGGCGGCTCCGGGGCCCGGACGTCCGGCTGACGCGCTGGGCGGTGCGCGGCTAGGGTGCAGGTGACCGCGGTCACGTCCCCGGGAGGCCGGCAGCCGTGCTCACCCGAAGATCCCTCCTCGCCGGCCTCGTCGCCGCGCCGGCCCTGAGCGCGCTGGCGTCCTGCGCGGGGACGGTGGTCCAGCCCGGCGACCTCTCCCGGCTGCGGATCATGGCCCCGGCCAGCCCCGGCGGCGGCTGGGACACGACCGCCCGCGTGATGCAGCGGACCATCCAGAGCAGCGGCCTGGCCCGCAACGTGCAGGTGTTCAACGTCGAGGGCGCCGGCGGGGTGATCGGCCTGGGCCAGCTCAGCCGGGAGGACGACGACGCCCTGCTGATGATGATGGGGCTGGTCATGGTCGGCGCCGTCGACACCAACGACTCGTCCACCCGGCTCACCGACGTCACGCCCATCGCCCGGCTGATCGGCGAGACCGAGCTGATCGTCGCCCCGGCCGATGCGCCGTTCGACGACATCGCCGGCTTCGTCGAGGTCTGGGCGGCCGACCCCGCCGCGACGCCGATCGCCGGCGGCTCGGCCGGCGGCACCGACCAGATCCTCGCCGGCCTGCTCGCCGTGGCCGCCGGCATCGACCCCGGGCAGATCAACTACATCCCGTACTCCGGCGGGGGTGAGTCGCTGTCGGCGCTGCTCGGCGGCCAGGTCACGGCCGGCATCTCCGGCACCGCCGACTACGGGCCGCAGGTCGCCTCCGGCGACCTCAAGGGATTGGCGGTCTCCACGGCCGAGCGCAGCGACCAGGTCCCCGACGTCCCCACGCTGATCGAGTCGGGGTTCGACGTCGAGGTGTCCAACTGGCGTGGCGTGATGGCCCGCCCCGGCATGAGCGACTCCGCCCGCGAGGACCTCATCCAGCTGGTCGTCGACACGCATGACAGCGACGAGTGGGCCGAGGCGCTGGAGAACAACGGCTGGGACGACCTGCTGCTCACCGGGGAGGAGTACGGCGAGTTCCTCGCCGCGGAGGAGACGCGGGTGCGCGAGATCCTGGTGCAGATCGGCCTGGTGCAGTGAGCGCGCGGGAGCCCGCGCCCGCCCCGCCGGGCGGCGACGAGTCACCGGCCGCGACGCCCGCGCCGGAGCAGACCGGCCGGAACAACGGCGAGCTGGCGCTGACCGTCCTGCTGGGCGCGCTCGGCGTCTACCTCGTCCTGGACGCCGGCAGCATCGCCGTGCCCGGATCGGCGAGCAACGTCGGACCGCGGTTCTTCCCCTACCTCGTCGGCGGCCTGATCATCGCCACCGCGCTGGCGCTGGGCGTGCGGGTGTTCCGCGGCGACCGGGGGCCCGCCGACGAGAGCGAGGACGTCGACCTCACGGTCGGCACGGACTGGCGCGCGGTCGGCATCATCGCCGTCGCCTTCCTGGCCCACGCCCTGCTGATCAACGTCGTCGGCTGGCCGCTGGCGGTCACCCTGATGTTCGGCACGGTCGCCTGGGCCCTCGGTGCCCGGGGCATCGTCCGGCCGCTGATCGTCGGGGGGATCACCTCGATCGTCGTCTGGATCGTCTTCGTCAAGGCGCTGAACGTGGCGCTGCCCGGCGGGACGCTCCTCGAGCTGGCGACGGGCTGGTTCTAGATGGACGCGCTCTCCGACCTCGCCGGCGGCTTCGCGGACGCGCTGACCCCCATCAACCTGCTGTTCGCCTTCATCGGCGTGCTGCTGGGGACGGCGGTCGGCGTCCTCCCCGGCATCGGTCCGGCGATGACGGTGGCCCTGCTGCTGCCGGTCACCTATGTCCTCGAGCCGACCAGCGCGTTCATCATGTTCGCCGGCATCTACTACGGCGGCATGTACGGCGGGTCGACGACGTCGATCCTGCTGAACACCCCCGGCGAGGCCAGTTCGATCATGACCGCGCTCGAGGGCAACAAGATGGCCAAGGCCGGCCGTGGGGCCGCGGCCCTGGCGACCGCGGCGATCGGCTCCTTCGTGGCGGGCACGATCGCCACCTTGCTGCTCGCCCTGGTGGCGCCGGTCGTCGTCGACCTCGCCATCGGGATCACCGCGGCGGACTACTTCGCGCTGGCCGTGTTCGCCTTCGTCGCGGTGGCCACGGTGCTCGGTGCGTCCCCGCTGCGCGGCCTGGCCTCCCTCGGCATCGGGCTCTACCTCGGGCTGGTCGGCACCGACGTCCTCACCGGGCAGGAGCGCTTCACCCTCGGCGTCCCGCAGCTGAACGACGGCATCGACGTCGTCGTCGTGGCGGTGGCCCTGTTCGCCGTCGGGGAGGCGCTCTACGTCGCCTCCCGGCTGCGGCACGGGCCCGTGGAGGTGATGGCGGCGTCCGGCCGGTACATGACCGGGGAGGACCTCCGCCGCTCCTGGAAACCGTGGCTGCGCGGCACCGCCCTCGGGTTCCCGTTCGGGGCGCTGCCGGCCGGCGGCGCCGAGATCCCGACGTTCCTCTCCTACGCCGCCGAGCGGAAGCTGACCAAGCACCCCGAGCAGTTCGGGAAGGGCGCGATCGAGGGCGTGGCCGGGCCGGAGGCGGCGAACAACGCCGCGGCCGCCGGCGTCCTGGTGCCCCTGCTCACCCTCGGGCTGCCGACGTCGGCCACGGCGGCGATCCTGCTGGCCGCGTTCCAGGGCTACGGCATCCAGCCGGGCCCGACCCTGCTGACCACCGAGTCCACCCTGGTCTGGACCCTCATCGCGGCCCTGTTCATCGGCAACACGATGCTGCTGGTGCTCAACCTGCCGCTGGCCGGCGTGTGGGTGAAGCTGCTGCGCATCCCGCGCCCGTACCTGTACGCGGGCATCCTGCTGTTCGCCTCGCTCGGGTGCTACGCGGTGAACGCCGACCCGCTCGACCTCGTGCTGCTGCTCCTGCTCGGCGGGCTCGGGTTCGTCATGAGGCGCTACGGCTGGCCGGTGGCGCCGGCGGTGATCGGCCTGATCCTCGGGCCGATCGCCGAGACCAACCTCCGGCGGGCCCTGGCCATCAGCGGCGGGGACCTCAGCGTCCTCGTCGACACCTGGTTCAGCCGGATCGTGCTGCTGCTGGCCCTCCTGGCGCTCGTCGTGCCGATCGTGCTGCGCGTCGTCCGCGGCCGCCGCGCGACCCCCGAGGAGGTGCAGGAGAGCGGCGAGCTGCGCCACCGCGACACCGCGGCGGCCAACCGCGAGGGAGGGGAGGGCTGAGTGAGCGGGGTCGTGGTGGTGGGCGTCGTCGCCAACCCGCGGGGTGAGGCGGCGCTGGAGCACGCCGTCGTCGAGGCCCAGCGGCGGGACGCGCGGCTGGTGGTGGTCAACAGCTCGCGCGGGGACGCGCTCGTCGACGAGGAGTTCCTCCAGGGCGACCGCCTGCAGCGGCTGCACACCGACCTCGCCGCGGCCGGGGTCGTGTTCGAGGTCCGCCAGCCGGTCCGGGGGAGGGACGTGGCCGAGGAGTTGGCCGCCGTGGTCGAGGAGACCGGGGCGGAGCTGCTGGTCATCGGGCTGCGCAAGCGCTCGGCGGTGGGCAAGCTGCTCATGGGCAGCGCCGCCCAGCGGATCCTGCTGGACGTCGACTGCCCGGTCCTGGCGGTGAAGAACCCACCTGGAGAGGCCCCCCGATGACGGCGACGTCAGACGAACTGCGGCAGCTGGAGGCCCCCGACGGCGTCCGCCTGGTCTACCGGCGCTGGCTGCCCGACGGCGACGTCCGCGGCACCGTCCAGATCGTCCACGGCGCCTCGGAGCACTCCGGCCGGTACGGCCGCCTGGCGGCGGCGCTGACCGGCCGCGGCCTGGCCGTGTACGCCCTCGACCTCCGGGGACACGGCCGGACGGCGGAGAGCAGCGGGGTCGGCCGGTTCGGGGGCTCCGGAGGCGCCGGGGTGGACAGCCTCCTGGGGGACGTCCGGGCCCTGCAGCGGGTGATGGCCGAGCAGCAGCCCGGCGTGCCACGGGTGCTCGTAGGCCACTCGATGGGCTCGATCGTCGCGCTCGCCGCCGCGGAGCGGGACGGCGGCGACCTCGCCGGCCTGGTGTTGTCCGGGCCGGTCGGGGTGGCCCCGCACCTCGCCGACACGGTCGCCGCCCTGGACGAGGCCGTCGCGGCGGGAGCCGGCGAGCACGCCCTCGACGCGCTGGGCGCCTTCAACGAGGCCTTCGAGCCGGCCCGCACCCGCTTCGACTGGCTCTCCCGCGACCCCGCCGAGGTCGACGCGTACGTCACCGACCCGCTGTGCGGGGACGAGATGCCGCTGACCGCGGGCTACGCCGCCGGCGTCTTCGGCCTGGCCGTCGGATCGGTGACCCCCGACGCGCTCGCGACGATCCCCGACGGACTGCCGGTCCTGCTGCTGGCCGGCAGCCGGGACCCGGTCGGCGGGGTCGACGCCGGCCAGGTCACCGCACTCGCCGACCTGCTCCGGGCCCGGGGCCTGCCGGTCGAGCTGCACGTCTACGACGACGCCCGCCACGAGGTCTTCAACGAGACCAACCGCGACGAGGTGACCGGCGACCTGCTGGCCTGGCTGGACGGCCGGATCCCCGGCTGAGCGTCACCCCTCCCGGCGGGCCGGCGCCGCGCGGTCGTGGTCCGCCGCCCGCGGGTGCGGCGTCCCGATGCCGGCCTCGACCTCCTGCCAGAACGTGTCGACGCGGGCGTTCCACCGGTCGGGGACCTCCTGGAAGGGCTGGTGCGCCTCGGTCGCCCACACCTCGAACTGCGCCCCGGGGACCGCCTCGGCGACGGCCTGCCCCAGCGGCGGGCGGGCGACCACGTCGACCCCACCGGCGAGCACCAGCGTCGGCGCCGTGATCCGGGGCAGCCCCGCCGTGCCGTCGTGGTCGAGGAACGCGTCGAGGTAGCGCTGCAGGTCCTCCGGCGCCTGCTTGTGCGGGAAGGCGAGCACCTCCTCGATGAAGGCCGCGACGGTGCCGTCGTCGTGCGCCCGTGCCGTGTAGATGTCGAGGAAGAAGCCCTCGAGGAAGTCGCGCTCGCTCCAGTCGACCGCCGCCAGCCGCTGGACGAACCGCAGCCACGTGCTCAGGTAGCGGTCCGGCACCGGCCAGGTGCTCTGCAGCACCAGGCTGCGCACCAGGTCGGGACGGCGCAGCGCCAGCTCCTGGCTGACGATGCTGCCGCCGGAGAACCCCGCCACGTGCGCCGACGCGATCCCGAGGCCGTCCAGGACGTCGGCGGCGTCGTCGGCCATCGTGGCCACGCTCACCCGGCCGCGGGGCATCGCCGTCCGCCCGGCGCCGCGGTTGTCGAAGGCGGTCAGCCGGTAGCGGTCGGCCAGCCCGTCGAGCTGGAACTGCCATGACTCGACGGTGTCCCCGGCGCCGCCGATCAGCAGGACGTCAGGCCCCTGCCCGACCTGCTCGGTCCAGATGTCGAGCTCCCGGACCCGGATGTGCCGGCCCATCTCCGGCCTCCTCTCTCCGGCGCCGCGGTGGGCGGGCCGGTCAACCGCCGCGGGCGGAGGGTGCCGGGGGCCGGTCCGGCGACGGGTGTTCGTCGTCCGCCGCCCGGGGGTGCGGCGTCCCGGCGCGGGCCGCGACCTCCTGCCAGAACGCGTCCACGCGGGCGTTCCACCGGTCCGGGACCTCCTGGAAGGGCTGGTGTGACTCGGTCTCCCACACCTCGAAGCGCGCCCCGGGGATCAGGTCGGCGACCGCCCGGCCGAGGTGCGGTCGTGCGGTGGGGTCGACACCCCCCGCCAGCACCAGCGTCGGCGCGCTGATGCCGGGCAGCCGCTCGGTGCTGTCGTAGTGCCAGATGTCGGCGAGGAAGCGGTGCACGTCCTCCGCCGACTGCTTGTGGGGGAAGGCGACCACCTCGTCGATGAAGGCTGCGACGGTGCCGTCGTTGTGCGCGCGGGGCGTGTAGATCCACAGGAAGAACGACTCGAGGAAGGTGCGCTCGTCGGAGGCGTTGTCGACCAGCCACTCGACGAAGTGTCCCCATGCGCGGAAGTACGGATCGAGCGCCGCCCACGTGCTCTGCAGCACCAGGCTGCGGACCAGGTCGGGACGGCGCAGTGCCAGCTCCTGGCTGATGAGGCTGCCACCCGAGAAGCCCGCGACGTGCGCGGACCCGATGCCGAGGGCGTCGAGGACGGCGGCCGCGTCGTCGGCCATCCCCGCCACGGTGGCTCCCTCGGCCGGCATCGGGGTCCGCCCGGCGCCGCGGTTGTCGAAGGCGGTCAGCCGGTAGCGGTCGGCCAGGCCGTCGAGCTGGAACTGCCAGGACTCGACGGTGTCGCCGAGACCACCGATCAGCAGGACGTCGGGCCCCTGCCCGACCTGCTCGGTCCAGATCTGCCGGTCGCCCGCACGGACGTGTGCACCCATGGAGGGGCCCTCTCGCCTGCCCCCGTGCGGAACCAGGCTGGGACCCGGGCGGCGGGGCTGTCAACGGCCGGGCGGGCGGCGGAATCACATCCGTGTGGTCCCTGTGACGGTTCCCGCGCCCCGGGGTGGGCGGACCGTCGTCCCCCCGACCTAACCTGGGCTCCATGCCGGACCCGTCCACGTACCGACCGGCGGTCGGCAGCATCCCGGAGTCGCCGGGGGTCTACAGGTTCCGCGACCCCGGCGGCCGGGTCATCTACGTCGGCAAGGCCAAGAGCCTCCGCCAGCGGCTGAACAGCTACTTCGCCGACGTCGCCGGCCTGCACCCGCGCACCCGCCAGATGGTCACGACGGCGGCCAGCGTGGAGTGGACCGTCGTCGGCACCGAGGTCGAGGCGCTCCAGCTCGAGTACAACTGGATCAAGGAGTTCGACCCGCGGTTCAACGTCCGCTACCGCGACGACAAGAGCTACCCGTCGCTGGCCGTGACGCTGAACGAGGAGTACCCGCGGCTGCAGGTCATGCGCGGGCCGAAGAAGAAGGGCGTCCGCTACTTCGGCCCCTACGCGCACGCGTGGGCGATCCGCGAGACCCTCGACACCCTCACCCGGGTCTTCCCCGCGCGCACCTGCAGCAACGGCGTCTTCAAGCGGGCCGGGCAGATCGGCCGGCCGTGCCTGCTCGGCTACATCGGCAAGTGCGCCGCGCCCTGCGTGGGCCGCGTCTCCGCCGAGGAGCACCGCGAGATCGTCGACGACTTCTGCGACTTCATGGCCGGCCGCACCGAGCAGATGGTCAAGCGGCTGGAGCGGGAGATGGCCGCCGCCGCGGAGGCGATGGAGTACGAGAAGGCCGCCCGGCTGCGCGACGACCTGGGGGCCCTGCGGCGGGCCCTGGAGAAGCAGGCCGTCGTCCTGGGCGACGGCACCGACGCCGACGTCGTCGCCTTCGCCCAGGACGAGCTCGAGGCCTCGGTGCAGGTCTTCCACGTCCGCGGCGGGCGGGTTCGCGGCCAGCGCGGGTGGATCGTCGACAAGGTGGAGGCGGTCACCACCGGCGAGCTGGTCGAGCAGTTCCTGCTGCAGGTCTACGGCGGGGTCGACGAGCAGACCGGCGTCGGCGAGGCGGGGGAGGCCGTGCCCCGCGAGGTGCTCGTCCCCGAGCTCCCCGACGACGCCGACGTCTACGCCGACCTGCTCAGCGAGCTCCGCGGCTCGCGGGTCTCGCTGCGGGTGCCGCAGCGCGGCGACAAGCGGGCGCTGCTGGAGACGGTGGAGCGCAACGCCAAGGAGGCCTTCGCCCGGCACCGGGTGAAGCGGGCCAGCGACCTCACCGCCCGGTCCCTGGCGCTCTCGGAGCTGCAGGAGGCGCTCGAGCTGCCCGACGCGCCGCTGCGCATCGAGTGCATCGACGTCTCCCACGTCCAGGGCACCAACGTGGTGGCCTCGATGGTGGTCTTCGAGGACGGCCTGGCGAAGAAGTCCGACTACCGCCGGTTCAGCGTCACCAACGGAACCGACGACACCGCGGCGATGGCCGAGGTCGTCCGGCGGCGGTTCGCCCGGCACCTCAAGGAGGAGGCCGACCGTCGGGACGAGCAGGGCGTCGCCGCGGAGGAGGGCCGGCCGCGCCGGTTCGCGTACCCGCCGAACCTGCTCGTCGTCGACGGCGGTGCGCCGCAGGTGGCGGCGGCCGCGCGCTCGCTGGACGAACTGGGCGTCGTCGACGTCGCCGTCTGCGGGCTGGCCAAGCGGATGGAGGAGGTGTGGCTGCCCAACGAGCGCGACCCGGTGATCCTGCCGCGCACCTCCGAGGCGCTGTACCTGTTGCAGCGGGTCCGCGACGAGGCCCACCGGTTCGCCATCACCTATCACCGGCAGAAGCGGTCCACCGGCATGCTGGTCTCCCTGTTGGACGACGTCCCCGGCCTCGGGGAGACGCGGCGGAAGGCGTTGATGAAGCAGTTCGGATCCCTCAAGCGGCTGCGCGCGGCCACGGTCGAGGAGCTCATGGCCGTGCCCGGCATCGGACGTCGGACGGCGGAGGCGGTGCAGGCCGCGGTCGCGGAGCCGGCGGAGACACCGCCGGCTCCCGACGCCGCCTCGGACGACGTCGTGGCGACGACCACCGCGCCGCAGGGGCCCGCCGATCGCGGCACGCCCCGACCCGACGCCGGTGCCACGGCCGAGGTCGGACGTGTGGCCTCGTGAGCGAGCTGACCCGCGCGTCCGGCGGCGGCGTCCTCGGCACGCCGCCGGGCGCGCCCGGGCACCCGCACACCGACGTGCCGCCGCCGATCGACCCGACGTCGACCGAGACCCAGCCGCTGGACGTCGTCGTCGTCACCGGGCTGTCCGGCGCCGGCAAGAACAGCGCCGGCCGGGTGCTGGAGGACCTCGGCTTCTTCGTCGTGGAGAACCTCCCGCCGGCGCTGCTGCTGCCGATGGTCGAGCTGGGCGCGCGCGGCGACGTCCGCCGGTTCGCCGCCGTGGTCGACGTGCGCAGCCGGGCGTTCTCCAGCGACCTGCAGGAGGCGATCCGGGTGCTGGCCGAGGTGGGCCACCGGCCGCGGGTGGTCTACGTGCACGCCCGCGACGAGGTGCTGGTGCGCCGCTACGAGTCCAACCGGCGCGAGCACCCGCTGCAGGACGGCGGCACGCTCATCGACGGGATCACCGCCGAGCGCGCACTGCTGACCGGGATCGCCGGTGAGGCCGACCTGTGGGTCGACACCAGCGACCTCAACGTCCACCAGCTGCGCGCCACGCTGGAGAACTCCTTCGCCCACGAGGGCCAGGCGCCACCGCTCACCGCGACGGTGCTCAGCTTCGGCTTCAAGTACGGGCTTCCGCTGGACGCCGACCTCGTGATCGACGCCCGCTTCCTGCCCAACCCGCACTGGCTGCCGGAGCTGCGCCCGCACACCGGTCAGGACCCGGACGTGCGCGACTACGTCCTCGGCCAGGAGGACGCCGGAGCGTTCCTCGACCGCTACCTCGACGTGCTGCGGCTGCTGATCCCCGGCTACCGGCGGGAGGGCAAGCGCTACCTGACCCTCGCCGTCGGCTGCACCGGCGGCAAGCACCGCAGCGTGGCGATCGCCGAGGAGTTCGCCCGCCGGCTGACCGCCGACGGCGTCGCGGCGGCCGTCCAGCACCGCGACCTGGGCCGCGAGTAGTGGGCGCCGCACCCGAGGGTCCGGAGGCGTCGTCCGGGCGGCCGCCCCGCGTTGTCGCCTTCGGCGGTGGGCACGGCCTGGCCGCCGCGCTGGCCGCGTGGCGACGGATCACCCCCGCGCTCACCGCCGTGGTCACCGTGGCCGACGACGGCGGCTCCTCCGGCCGGATCCGCCGCGAGATGCCGGTGCTGCCGCCGGGGGACCTGCGCATGGCGCTGGCCGCCCTGGCCGACCAGGCCGAGGACACCCGCCGGATGGCGGCGCTGCTGCAGCACCGGTTCGGCGGCACCGGCGTGCTGGCGGGGCACCCGGTGGGGAACCTCGTGCTCACCGGCCTGACCGAGCTGCACGACGGGGACGCCGTCGCGGCGCTGGACGACCTCTGCCGGCTGCTCGGCGCCCGCGGCCGGGTGCTGCCGATGGCCGACGTCCCGCTCGACCTCGTCGCGCGGGTGGAGAGCACCGACCCCGACGACCCGGCCCGCACCCGCACCATCCGCGGGCAGGTGGCCATCGCCAGCACGCCCGGCCGGGTGCGGGACATCCTGGTCTCCCCGCCGGACCCGCCGGTGAGCGCCGCGGTGCTCGACGCCATCGCCGCGGCCGACGTCGTGTCGCTCGGTCCCGGCTCCTGGTACACCTCCGTGCTGCCGCACCTGCTGGTGCCCCGGCTGCGGGCCGCGCTGGCCGCCAGCAGGGCCCGCGTGGTCGTCGTCCTCAACCTGGAACCGCAGCCGGGGGAGACCGACGGCTTCTCGCCGGAGGAGCACCTGGCGGTGCTGCGCGCCCATCTGGGCGGAGTGGCGCTGCACACGGTGATTGCCGATGTCGACTCGGTTGTTGACCGCTGTGGTCTCCTTTCTGCGGTGCGTGAGTGCGGCGCGGAGCTGGTCCTGGCTCCCGTCGCCGAGCTCGACGGCGCTCCGCGGCACGACCCGGCCCGCCTGGCGGCGGCGCTCGGGTCCGCCGTCGGGGAGGCGTAGGGCATGGAAGGGAGCTGCCGGGTACGGCAACGCCGAGTACCGGTGACGGTACGAGGGGAAGAAGAGGGGACGTCGCACATGGGGCCTGGTAACCCCGGGGGAACGTGGGGGTGGACGGCATGGCGATGACGGCCATGGTCAAGGACGAGCTGTCGCGGGTGGAGTGCACCAAGACCTCCGAGCGCAAGGCGGAGGTCACCGCCCTGCTGCGCTTCAGCGGCGGGCTGCACATCGTCGGTGGCCGCGTGGTCATCGAGGCCGAGCTGGACACCGGCTCGGTGGCCCGCCGGCTGCGCCGTGACATCAGCGAGGTCTACGGCTACACCAGCGGCGTGAGCGTGCTCGCCGGCGGCAACATCCGCCGCGGCGTCCGCTATCTCGTCCGGATCGCCAAGCACGGCGAGGGGCTGGCCCGGCAGACCGGGCTGGTCGACCAGCGCGGTCGCCCGGTGCGCGGCCTGCCGCCGTCGGTCGTCTCCGGCGGGATCAACGACGCCGAGGCCGCCTGGCGGGGCGCCTTCCTCGCCCACGGCTCGCTCACCGAGCCCGGCCGCTCCTCCTCGCTCGAGGTCACCTGCCCCGGTCCCGAGGCCGCGATGGCCCTGGTCGGCGCGGCGCGGCGGCTGGGCATCGCCGCCAAGGCCCGGGAGGTGCGCGGCGCCGACCGGGTGGTCGTCCGGGACGGCGACGCGATCAGCGCGCTGCTGACCCGCATGGGCGCGCACGACGCGGTGCTGGCCTGGGAGGAGCGGCGGATGCGCCGCGAGGTCCGGGCGACGGCCAACCGGCTGGCCAACTTCGACGACGCCAACCTGCGCCGCTCGGCCCGCGCTGCGGTGGCCGCCAGCGCCCGCGTGGAGCGCGCCCTGGAGATCCTCGCCGGCGACGCCCCGGAGCACCTGTTGGTAGCCGGCCGGCTGCGGCTGGAGTTCGGCCAGGCCTCGCTGGAGGAGCTCGGCCAGCGCGCCGACCCGCCGATGACCAAGGACGCCGTGGCCGGCCGGATCCGCCGGCTGCTGGCGATGGCCGACAAGCGGGCCAAGGACCTCGGCATCCCCGACACCGAGTCGGTGGTCACCGAGGACATGCTCGCCCAGTAGGAGGACCACCCTTCCCCCCACGCCTCGCTCGGCGCGGGACCCTGGAGGGTGGCCGTTCCAGCGGGACCCTGGAGGGGCCGCCTCCGTGGGCCCGGGTCGCCTCTCCGGGCGGCCCGCGCCCCGGCCTCCCGCGACCGCTAGGGTCGTCGCCGGAGCGAGGCCGCGGTCTCGCGGCCCCGACTGACAGCGTCGACCGACATCGGAGGTCTGCAGTGACCGTGCGCGTGGGCATCAACGGATTCGGCCGGATCGGCCGCAACTTCTGGCGGGCCGCCGCGGCCAGCGGCCAGGACATCGAGATCGTGGCGGTGAACGACCTCACCAGCCCCGAGGTCCTCGCCCACCTGCTCAAGTACGACAGCATCCTCGGCAAGCTGGCCGACGACGTCGCCGCCGACGGCGAGGGCATCAAGGTCGGCGGGAACACCATCAAGGTGCTCTCCGAGCGCGACCCGGCCAGCCTGCCGTGGGGCGACCTGGGCGTCGACGTCGTCGTCGAGTCCACCGGCTTCTTCACCAAGGCCGCCGACGCCCGCAAGCACGTCGACGCCGGTGGCGCGAAGAAGGTCATCATCTCCGCGCCGGCCAGCGACGACGACATCACGATCGTCATGGGCGTCAACGACAACCTCTACGACGGCTCGCAGACGATCATCAGCAACGCGTCCTGCACCACGAACTGCCTGGCCCCGCTGGCGAAGGTCCTCAACGACGCGTTCGGCATCGAGCGCGGCCTGATGACCACGATCCACGCCTACACCGCCGACCAGAACCTGCAGGACGGTCCGCACAAGGACCTCCGCCGCGCCCGCGCCGCCGCGCTCAACATGGTGCCGACGTCCACCGGCGCCGCGAAGGCCATCGGGCTGGTGCTGCCCGAGCTCAAGGGCAAGCTCGACGGGTACGCCATGCGCGTGCCCCTGCCCACCGGCTCGGCCACCGACCTCACGGTGACCGTGAACCGGGAGGCCTCGGCGGAGGAGATCGACGCCGCCTACCGCGAGGCGGCGGCCGGCCCGCTCGGCAAGTACCTCACCTACACCGACGCGCCGATCGTCTCCTCCGACATCGTCACCGACCCGGCGTCGTGCATCTACGACGCCAAGCTGACCAAGGTCTTCGGCCCGATGGTCAAGGTGCTCGGCTGGTACGACAACGAGTGGGGCTACTCCAACCGCCTCGTCGACCTGACCGCGCTGGTGGGCAAGTCCCTCTGACGATGCGCTCCCTCGACGACCTGCTCGCCGAGGGCGTCTCGGGCCGGCGCGTGCTCGTGCGCGCCGACCTGAACGTCCCCCTCGACAAGAGCACCCGCGCGATCACCGACGACGGCCGGATCCGGGCCAGCCTGCCCACCGTGCAGGCGCTCCGGGACGCCGGCGCCCGCGTGATCGTCGCCGCCCACCTCGGCCGCCCGAAGGGCTCCCCGGACCCGCAGTTCTCCCTCGCCCCGGTCGCCGAGCGGCTCGGCGAGCTGCTCGGCACCGCGGTGCCCCTGGCCACCGACGTCGCCGGGGACGACGCGCGGGCCCGGGCCGCCGGCCTCGCCGACGGTGACGTGCTGCTGCTGGAGAACGTCCGCTTCGAGGCCGCCGAGACCTCCAAGGACGACGCCGAGCGGGGCGAGCTGGCCGACCGGCTGGCCGCGCTGGCCGACGTCTACGTCGACGACGCGTTCGGCGCGGTGCACCGCAAGCACGCCTCGGTGTTCGACGTCGCCCAGCGGCTGCCGCACGTGGCCGGCCGGCTGGTGGCCCAGGAGCTCGACGTCCTCACCCGGCTGACCCAGGATCCGCAGCGGCCCTACGTCGTGGTGCTCGGCGGCTCCAAGGTCAGCGACAAGCTCGCCGTCATCGAGGCGCTGCTGCCCAAGGTCGACCGGCTGCTGGTCGGCGGCGGGATGTGCTTCACCTTCCTGGCCGCCCAGGGCCACGGCGTCGGGAAGTCGCTGCTGGAGGCCGACCAGGTCGACACCTGCCGCCGGCTGCTGGACGAGGCGGGGGACCGGATCGTCCTGCCGGTCGACGTCGTCTGCGCCCCGGAGTTCAGTGCCGACGCCGCGACGACCACGGTCGGGGTCGAGGAGATCCCGGACGGGCAGATGGGCCTGGACGTCGGACCGCGCACCGTCGAGGTGTTCGGCACGGAGCTCGGCGGCGCCCGCACCGTCTTCTGGAACGGCCCGATGGGCGTGTTCGAGCTGGCGCCCTTCCAGGCCGGCACCCGCGGCGTGGCGCAGGCGGTCGCGGCCATCGACGGGCTCTCCGTCGTCGGCGGCGGCGACTCCGCGGCCGCGGTGCGGCAGCTGGACCTCGACGAGGCCGCCTACGGCCACATCAGCACCGGCGGCGGCGCGTCGCTGGAGTACCTCGAGGGCCGGGAGCTGCCGGGCCTCGCGGTGCTCGCCGACGGAGGGGACGCCTGATGGCACGCAAGGGCACCGCCGCGCGGCGGGAGGGGCGCCGTCCCCTCATCGCCGGCAACTGGAAGATGCACATGACGCACCTCGAGGCCATCGGGCTGGTGCAGAAGCTCGCCTTCTCGCTCAAGGAGCCCGAGCTCGAGGCCGCCGAGGTCGTCGTCCTGCCGCCGTTCACCGCCCTGCGCAGCGTGCAGACGCTGGTGACCGGCGACAAGCTGGAGGTCGGCTACGGCGCGCAGGACCTCTCCGTGCAGGACTCCGGCGCGTACACCGGTGAGGTCAGCGGGGCGATGCTCGCCGCGCTCGCCTGCGCCTACGTCGTCGTCGGCCACTCCGAGCGGCGGGCGATGCACGGCGAGGACGACGCGGTCGTGGCCAGCAAGGTCCAGGCGGCGCTGCGGCACGGCCTGGTGCCGATCCTCTGCGTGGGGGAGGGCCTCGACGTCCGCCGCGCCGGCACGCACGTCGCGCACTGCACGGCGCAGCTCGACGCGGCGCTCGAGGGGCTGACCGCCGAGCAGGTCACCACGCCGGGCGGGGGCACCGGGATCGTCATCGCCTACGAGCCGGTGTGGGCGATCGGCACCGGCGAGGTCGCCACCCCGGAGGACGCGCAGGAGGTCTGCGGCGCACTGCGGACGCGGCTCGCCGAGCGTTTAGGCCCGGAGACGGCCGCTGTCGTCCGTATCCTGTACGGAGGGTCGGTGAAGGCCGCCAACACGGCCGGGATCCTGGCCGGGCCGGACGTCGACGGTGCACTCGTGGGTGGCGCCAGCCTGGACGCCGACGAGTTCACGCAGATCTGTCGGACAGCCGCCGACGGCAGCTGACCGCCGCCGCCGGCAGGCGGGGAGCGGGTAGGTGGACAGCACGCGAAGTCGGGGACCGGCCTGGGCCCGCGGGACCGGGGGCCGGGTCGTCGGCATCGCCGCCGCCGTCCTGCTCGTGGTCGCGGTCGCCGTCAGCTGCAGCAGCGGGGACGGCGACACGGGCGTGCCCGTCCAGGGCGGCGGCCCGGACGCCGGCCTGACCGGTGTCCGGGCGCCGTCGGACACCGCGGGCGGCACGCTCCGGGTGGTCACCGGCGAGGTGGACAGCCTCGATCCGCAGCGCTCGTACCTGCCGGGCGTGTGGAACCTCATGCGGCTCTACACCCGCACCCTGGTGACCTTCTCCACCGAGCCGGGGCGCAGCGACCAGCTCGTCGCCGACCTCGCCACCGACCTGGGCACCAGCCCCGACGGCGGCACCACCTGGACGTTCACCCTCCGCGAGGGCGCCCGGTTCGAGACCGGCCGGCCGATCACCTCGCGCGACGTCAAGTACGGCATCGAACGGTCCTTCGCCTCCGACGTGGTCGTGGGTGGTCCCACCCAGGTCGTCGAGCTGCTGGACGACCCGGGCAACCCCTACGCCGGGCCCTACCAGGACGAGGCGCCCGACAAGTTGGGGCTGGCGGCGGTCGAGACTCCCGACGACCGGACGATCACCTTCCGGCTGCGCAGCCCGCAGCCGGACTTCCCGTACGTGATGGCGCTGCCCTCCAGCAGCCCGGTGCCGATCGAGAACGACACCGCCGGCGACTACGGCCGCGATCCGGTGTCCTCCGGCCCGTACGCGATCAGCTCGGTGGACCCGGTGACCGGCATCGTGCTCGACCGCAACCCGCAGTGGGACGGCGCCACCGACGACGTCCGCACCGCGCTGCCCGACCGGGTGATCGTGCGCACCGGGCTGACCGGCGTGGAGCGCGACCAGGCCCTGCTCGCCGGGTCCGCCGACGTCGACGTCTCCGGCACCGGCGTGCAGGCGGCGACGACGGCACGGCTGGCCGAGGGCGCCGGCGGGGAGGTGCCGGTCACCGAGCGGGTGGACGAGGTGACCAGCGGGGTGGTGCGGCTGCTCGCCCTCCCGACCAACGTGGCCCCGCTGGACAACCCCGCGTGCCGGGCGGCGGTCGCGGCCGCGATCGACCGCCGGGCGGTGCAGGAGCGGCTCGGCGGGGCGGTCAACGCCGTCCGCACCTCACAGCTGTGGCCGCGCGCCCTCGAGGGCGGGCCGGAGGAGTCCGACCCCGAGCCGGACCTCGCCGCGGCCCGCGAGTCGCTGGCCACCTGCGGGCAGCCCGACGGCTTCCGCACGGTGCTCGCCGTCCCGGACGCCACCACCAGCGTCGCGGTGGCCGACGAGATCGCCGGCCAGCTGGGCGAGATCGGCATCCAGGTCGAGGTGCGCCCGCTGGCCGCGCCGAGCTTCTACGCCACCGACGTCGGCAACCCCGACAACGTGGCGGCCAACGGGTTCGGCATCGTCCTGGCCACCTGGACGGCGGACGTCCCGACGCCCGGCTCGTTCCTGGAGCCGCTGGTCGACGGCCGGTCGATCAGCCCGGTGGGCAACACCAACTTCGCGCGCCTGGCCGATCCCGCCGTCGACGGGCTGATCGACGCCGCGCGCGCTGCGGCTGGGGACCCGGGGGCCGCCCGGGCCGCCTGGAGCGAGGTCGCCACCGCGGCCACCGCCACCGGCGCGTACGTGCCGCTGACCGAGACCCGGGTGCAGCTGCTGGCCGGTCAGCGGCTGCGCAACGGCGTGGTGATGTCGGCCTACACGTCCTACGACCTGGCCACCGCCGGAGTCCGCTGACAGCCCTGGGAGCATCGCGGCGAGCGCCGGCGAGCGAGGAGCGGACCAGGGCGCGGATGCGGACGGGTGGCACAGCCGCTGACAGCCCTGGGAGCATCGCAGCGAGCGCCGGCGAGCGAGGAGCGGACCAGGGCGCGGATGCGGACGGGTGGCAGAGCCGCTGACAGCCGGTCTCGGCCGCGTCGGTCGGGGGTGCGCGAGCGGTCGGTTACCCTCGATGCATGATCGAGCTGGTCCTCAACGTGCTGCTGGTGCTGACCAGCGTGCTCCTCGTGGTGCTGATCCTGCTGCACCGCGGCAAGGGCGGGGGCCTGTCCTCGATGTTCGGCGGCGCGGTCTCCTCGCAGCTGGCCGGCTCGTCCGTGGTCGAGAAGAACCTGAACCGGCTGACGATCTTCACCGCCCTCATCTGGGCGGTCTGCATCGTGGGCCTGGGCATCCTGCTCAAGGTCTGAGCCGCAGCTCCGGGGGTCCGGCGGCGCGCGCGGCACGGTCCCGCGCGCAAAACGTGACCGGAATCGCGACGTCCAAGCCCTAGACTGCGCGCGCGGCCCGTCCGGGGTCGCGATCACCTGGGGACGCACAGGGGGCGCTCGTGGCTGGTGGGAACGCGATCCGGGGGACGCGGGTCGGCGCAGGGCCGATGGGTGAGGCCGAGCGCGGCGAGACCGCTCCGCGCCGCCGCATCGGTTACTGGTGCACGCAGGGGCACGAGACGCGGGTGGCGTTCGCCTCCGACGCCGATGTCCCCGAGTTCTGGGACTGCCCACGCTGCGGGTTGCCCGCCGGGCAGGACCAGGCGGCCCCGCCGCCGGCGCCGCGCACGGAGCCGTACAAGACCCACCTCGCCTACGTCCGCGAGCGGCGCAGCGACGCCGACGGCGACGCGCTCCTCGAGGAGGCGCTCGCCAAGCTCCGGGCCCGCCGGGGCGCCTGACGGAGTACCCCCTGCCCCCACCGCTCGCGGGGGGACCTGCGGGGGGCCTCGTCAGTCCTGGGCCGGCCGGGGCGCGGGCACCGGTGCGTACCGCACCCAGCCCGCCTGCTCGTGGTCCCAGTAGCAGCCGGCGTGCCGGAGCGCCGGAGTGGGCACGACGGCGCCCGCGGGGCGGTCGATGGCCGGGCGGGTGGAGGCGGGGAGCGTCATCGCAGTCTCCGGGGTGCGTGGGAACGGGGTGCGGTCACTGTGCCGCCGCCGTCTGGAGGCCCGCTTGCGATCTGCTTGCAGCGGTCGCGTCAGGCAGTGTGCTCCCCGAGGGGGACGCGGGCCAGGTGGTCGGTCGTCAGGAACGCCCGGCGCAGCGGCTCGCTGAGCCCGTCGAACGGCGAGGCCTGCGACCGGTGCTCGGCGATGGCGGCCTCCCGCCGGTCCAGCACCCCGCTGACGTCGAGGACGTCGGTGACCTCGTCGTCCGGCCGGCCCAGCGTGGCCGGGTCCAGCGCGTGGTAGGCGGTGTCCGGCCGCAGCGAGCGCATCTCCTCGAGCCAGCCGCGCATCAGGGCGTTGGGCAGGCAGTGCTCGTAGAGGGCCGGGCGGGGGCCGCCCGGCCCGGCGAGCGCTGCCCGCGCCGCGGCCCGCACCGCCAGGTGGTCCCGGTGGCCGTCGCTGCCGTCCAGGACGATCACGACCGTGGGCCGCAGGTCCGCGACCAGCCGGGCCAGGACGGCGGCCACGGCGGCCGGGTCGGCCGCGCACAGCGACCCGGGCGGCGGCGGGCCGTCGAAGCCGGAGTCCCGGTAGCCGAGCAGCTCCACGCGCGCCACCCCGAGTGCGGCGGCGGCGCGGTGCAGCTCGGCCTCCCGCACCGCGCCCAGGTCGCCGCAGTCGGGCGCCCCGGGCGGCAGCTCCCCGGCCTCGCCGCGGGTGGCGCAGGCGACCGTCACCTCGGCCCCGGCGGCCGCGGCGCGGGCGATCGTCGAGCCGCAGCCGAAGGACTCGTCGTCGGGGTGGGCGACGGCGACCAGCCAGCGGTCGCCGGGACGGATCTCCCGGAGGGGGTCGCGGAGCAGCGTCTCGGTCATGGGGTCAGGGTCGGCCGGCCGACTGAGCCGGGACTTGTCATCCACTGACGTCGGCCCCCGGGTCCGCGGCGAGCGCGGCCGCCCGCACCCGCTCGAGCGGTGCCGTCCAGAACCGCTCGCCGCGCTCGCCGATCGCCAGGCCGGCCGTGCCGTAGGCGTGCGCCTGCCGCGGGTCCCCGCAGGCCAGGGCGGCCTCGGCGAGGAGCCCGAGGAAGACCGAGCGGCCGGCGGACAGCCCCTGGTCGACCAGCACCGCGTGGGCCGTGCGCATGGCGGCCAGCCCCGCGTCCCGGTCGCCGGTGCGGACCTGCAGCCAGCCCTCGGCGAACGCGACGACGGCGGAGGGGTAGCGGAACCGCTCCCAGGAGGTCTCGGCCAGCTCCATCGACACCAGGGCACGCACCCGGTCGGGGTCCCCGTCCTGCAGCGCCAGGACCAGCGCCCAGCGCCGGGCGAACCCGGCGGCACCCAGCCCGGCCGCCGCGGCCGCGCGCAGCGCGAGGTCGGCCTGCGCGCGGGCGTCCGCCCGCCGGCCCACGTGCCAGAGCGCGAGGGCCCGGACGACGGCGATGCGGGTGGGCGGGGAGAACGCCAGCGACCGCCGCAGGTCGGCCGCCGCGGACACCGCCTCGGCGCGGTCCAGGGCGGCCAGCGCCTCGTCGGCCCGGCCCTGCATCCACCGGACGACGGCGGTCATGTCCTCGGCCAGGTAGGTGGCGGTGGCGTCGTCCAGACCCCCGGCGAGCGCGGCCATCCGCGCGGCGGTGCGGTCGGCGTCGTCCAGCCGGCCGACCTGGCACTGGAAGAGGCCCGCCACCCAGAGCAGCTCCTGGTCGTCCGGGCGGGCCTGGTCGGGGACGGTCCAGTGGTCGACCAGCCGGCAGTACTCCCGGATCGACGGGCTGTCGTAGCCGGCCGACCAGACGTCGACGTAGCCGATCCGGCTGCGCGCCCGCAGCTCCCGCCGGTCCCGGTCGGGATCGGTGGCCAGCGCCGGGAGGGCGAGCAGCCGGCCGGAGAGCTCGCGCAGCGCGTCCAGGGCGGACACGGCCAGGGCGGCGTCGGCGGCCCGCTCGAGCCACGGCAGGGCCGCGGCACCGCCGTCGAGCGCCGCGGCGGCCAGGTGGTGGTGGGCGATCGACGCGGCCTCGCCGGGATCGGCGCCGCGCCGCTCGGCGAACCGCTCGGCGAGGGCCCGGTGCAGCAGGGCCGCCCGGGCGCTGCTCAGCGAGGCCCGCTGCGCGTCGGCGAGCAGCCCGTGGGCCAGGCCGAACCGTCCCGCGCCGGCGTCCACCGCCAGCCGCGCCCGCACCGCGGCCTCCAGCACCGGCAGCGCGGTGGGCAGCGGGACCCCGCTCACCGCGGCGACGTCGTCGACCGCCAGCGGCTCCCCGGCGACGGCCAGCGCGGTCAGCAGCTCCTCGCCGGGGGCCGGCAGGCGCTGCACCCGCTGGCGCAGCACGTCGAAGACGGCGGCGGGCACGCCGCCGACCGGACGGCCCACCCCGGGCGCGGGCCGGTCGTCCGCCGGCAGCCGCGCCAGCTCGAGGGCGTAGAACGGGTTGCCCTCCGCGCGGGCCACGACGGCGGCGACCTCCGCGGCCCCCGGCTCGGACGGGGCGGCCGCACGCACCAGCCGGGCGACCGCGTCGTCCGGCAGGGGTTCGAGGTCGATCCGGACCGACCGGGGAAGCCGGCCCAGCGTGGCCAGCGCGTCGGTCAGCGCGGGGGAGTCGGCGTCCTCGCCGGTGCGCAGCGCGACGGCGAGGACGAGCGGCGTGCGGTCCGGTCCCTGCGCCAGGCCGGTGAGCAGCTGCAGGGTCGCGGGGTCGGCCAGGTGCAGGTCGTCCACGGCGAGCAGGGCCGGCCGGCCGCCGTCCGGCCCGGTCAGGAGCACCTCGAGCGCGTCGGTGAGGTGCACGAGCACCATCGCCGGGTCCACGCCGCCGGCCGCCGGGTCACCCGGCCCGCCGAGGTCGGGCACGAGCCCGCGCAGCGGCCCCAGCCGGGCGCCCAGCCGCGCCCGGGCGTCGGGGCCCAGCGTCGCGGCGGCCGCGCGCACCACCTGGACCACCGGCCAGAACGGCGGCGCGGCCAGGCCGTCCCGGCACACCGTCGCGCGCGCGGTGCCCCCGGCGTCGGACACCGCGTCGCGCAGCGCGTCGAGCAGCGCGGTCTTGCCCATCCCGGCGTCGCCGGTGAGCAGGACCACCCCGCCGCTCCCGCCGGCGGCGGAGGCGACGACGGACCGCAGCAGCGCCACCTCCTCGTCCCGACCGGTGAGCCGGACGGGCGCGGGCGCGGGGGCGGGCGGAGGTGCCGGGGCGGCCGGGGCCGGCGGGCGCTCCGGTCGCAGCGCGTCGTCGTGGTCGAGGATCTGCTGCTCGAGCCGCCGGAGCTCCGGTCCGGGGTCCAGGCCGAGCTCCTCGCGCAGCAGCCGGCGGCCCTCGCCCAGCACGGCCAGCGCCTCGGCCTGCCGGCCGGAGAGGTAGAGGGCCCGGGCGAGGGACGCGCGGGCCTGCTCGCGCAGCGGGTGGGCGCCGAGGTGGGCCTGCAGCTCGGCGACCGCGCGGGCGACGTCGCCCAGCGCGACGAGGACGCCGGCCCGCAGCTCGACGGCGCTCTGCCGCAGCGCCTCCAGCCGGTCGGCCGCCGGGCGGGCGAAGGGCTCGTCGGCGAACTCCGCCAGCGCGGGCCCCCGCCACAGGCCGAGCGCCTCGTCGAGCAGTCGCAGCGCCCGTGCGTCGTCGGCTCCGGCGAGGCCGGGAGCCTCGGCCAGCAGCCGCTCGAAGCGGTCGGCGTCGACGTCGACGTCCTCCGTGGCGAGCCGGTAGCCGGGCGCCGCGCTGACGATCACCGACGGCCCGCTGCGCGGCGTCCGCCCCGGCTCGAGCGCCCGGCGCAGGTGCGCCACGGTGGTGTGCAGCGACGCCGACGTCTTCGGCGGCGGGGCGCCGCGCCACAGCAGTTCGGCCAGCCGGTCGGCGGGCACCACCCGGCCGCCCTCGAGCACGAGGACGGTCAGGAGGGCCCGCTGCAGCCGGGCACCGAGGGTCACGGGGACGCCGTCGCGGCGCACCTCCAGCGGCCCGAGGACCCGCACCTCCACCGGTCAGTCCGCGGAGTCGAGCCCGCCCGCCGCGGCCGCGTCCAGCAGCCAGCGGGTGGCCCGGCGGCCGTGCACCCCGGCTGCGGGCAGCTGCTGCGGGCCGGGCCGCTCGCGGAGCGCCCGGGCCACTGCCGGCGCCTTCGCCTCCCCGGTGACCAGCAGCCACACCTCCTCCGCGCTGTTGATCGCCGGGAAGCCGAGGCTGATCCGCGTCGGGGGTGGCTTGGGGCAGTCGCGGACCGCGACCACCGGGCGGTCGTCGGCGGCGGCCGGCGAGTCCGGGAAGATCGAGGCGACGTGGCCCTCGGCGCCCATGCCCAGCAGCAGCAGGTCGAGGCGGGGGAGCGCGGCGCCGTCGGGGGCGGCGTCGGCCAGCTGCCCCGCGTACCAGGCGGCGGCGTCCTCGGGTTCGGCGAAGCCGGCGTCGGCGGCCGGCATGGCGTGCACCCGCTCCGCCGGGACGTCGACCGCGTCCAGCAGCGCCCGCCGGGCACCGGTCTCGTTGCGCTCCCCGTCGCCGGCGGGCAGGTAGCGCTCGTCGCCCCACCAGACGTCGACCGCGCTCCAGTCGACCCGCTCCCGCTCGGGCTCGGCCGCGAGGGCCGCGACCCGCTTGAGCACGGCGGTCCCGATCCCGCCGCCGGTGAGCACGACCGACGCCGTCCCGTGCACCGCCTGCGCCGCCGCGAGCCGGGCGACCAGGGCGGAGGCGACCGCGCGGGCCAGCCGGTCGGCGTCGGGCTCGACGACGACGTCGGGCACCGGACGCCCGTCCTCGGGCAGCTGCGCGGCGATCCGGTCCCCCGGGGGGAGGCTCACGAGCCTGCCTCGCCGGCGCTCGGCCGACGCGCGCGCCGGGCTGCCGTGCTCCTCGGTGACGTCGCGAGCCCGGTCACGTGCGGACCTCCTCGGTGTCCTGCTCGCCGTGCTCGGCGACCTCCTCGGCACCCGCCGACGTCGGCGGCACCGTGGGCAGCGGGTCGCCGTCCCCGCCGCGGACGTCGGTCGGGTCGAACCACACGTGCGAGCGCACCGGTGAGCGCCGGGACAGGCCGGACGTGCCGGTCGTCGCCTCCAGCGCCTCGGCGAACGGCTCGTCGGGGTCCAGCCGGCGCAGTTCCTCGCCGACCAGGTCGCCGAGCTGGCGGTCCGGCAGCGCGACCATGGCCTCGGGCCGGTACGGCTGGGCGATGACGGCGCCGCCCCGCCGGTCCGCGGTGACCCGCACCTCCTCGTCCTGGTCCAGCTGCAGGACGACGGAGGACACCCCACTGGGCCCGGGCCGCCGCTCGCCCTCGATGACCGGGATCTCGGTGTCGCACCGCGCGCTGAGCCAGCCCGCCAGCAGCAGGGCGGTCGCGTTGCGCGGATCGCCCTCGACCTGACCGCCGTGCACCCGGACGACGTCCCCGCGCCGGCCCGCCACCGAGTCCACCGTCGACGTGAGGGTGGCCCGCCACGGCGTGCTGCGGGTCCAGGCGAGGTCGGTGTCACCCGGCGCGTAGTCCTCGGCCCGGGTGCGCAGCGCCGCCAGCGAGTCGTCGGCCAGCGAGCTGTCGGTGATCCGGCGGTCGGCGATGACGGCCAGCGCGTCGGTGTCCAGTCGCTCGGGGGGCGTGCCGTGCCACCAGGTGACGACCGGCGCGTCGGCGGCCAGGAGGGGCAGCACGACCGACTCGGCGTGCAGGGCCAGCCGCCCGTACATCCGCATCACCACGGCCTCGCCGGGACCCAGCCGCCCGCCGATCAGCACCTCGGCGTCCAGCCGAGGCGCCGGGGCCTCGATCTGCCGGCGGACGACGATGAGCAGCCGGCAGGGGTGCTGCTCGGAGGCGGCGGTGGCGGCCTCCTCGGCCTCCTCGACCCGCCCCTCGTCGGCCACGACCACCAGGGTCAGCGCAACCCCGGACAGGACGGCCCCGCCGGTGCGCCGCTGGGCGGCCAGCTCCTTGACCACCGCGGATCCGGTGGTGTCCCACAGGGTCGTCATGGCGTCTCCTCCAGTCGGGTGGCTGTACCGCGGGTGCGCGTCACGGCCGCCGCCACCGTCGACCCTCGGCGGCGAGCATCTCGTCGGCCGCCCGCGGGCCCCACTCGCCGGCCCGGTAGGCGTGCGGCGTCGTCCCGGCCCAGAACTCCTCGAGCGGGTCGATCACCGTCCACGAGGCCTCCACCTCGGCGTTGCGCGGGAACAGGGTCGCGTCGCCGAGCAGGACGTCGAGGAGCAGCCGCTCGTAGGCCTCGGGGCTGACCTCGGTGAACTGCTCGCCGTAGAGGAAGTCCATCGACACGTCGCGGACCTCCATGACGCTGCCGGGCACCTTCGACCCGAACTTGAGGGTGACCCCCTCGTCGGGCTGCACCCGCACCACCAGCTGGTTGTTGCCGAGCTCCTCGGTGTCGGTGTCGGCGAAGGGCAGGTGCGGCGCGCGCTTGAACACCAGCGCGATCTCGGTGACCCGCCGCGGCAGCCGCTTGCCGGTGCGCAGGTAGAACGGCACCCCCGCCCAGCGGCGGGTCTCCACGCCCAGCCGGACGGCGGCGTAGGTCTCGGTGGTCGACTCGGGGTCGACGCCCTCCTCCTGCCGGTACCCGCTGGCCCGCTGGCCGGCCAGCCAGCCCTGCTCGTACTGCCCGCGGATGGCGAAGGTGGCGAGGTCGTCGGGCAGCGAGATGGCGCGGAGCACCTTGAGCTTCTCGGTGCGGATCTCCTCGGCGGAGAACTCGACCGGCTCCTCCATGGCGGTCAGGGCGAGCAGCTGCAGCAGGTGGTTCTGCAGGACGTCGCGGGCGGCGCCGGTCTCCTCGTAGAACCCGGCCCGCCCGCCGATGCCGACGTCCTCGGCCATCGTGATCTGCACCGAGTCGACGTTGTGCCCGTTCCAGATCGGCTCGAACAGCGTGTTGGCGAACCGCAGCGCCATCAGGTTCTGGACGGTCTCCTTGCCCAGGTAGTGGTCGATGCGGAAGACGTCCTGAGCGCTGAACACCGAGTCGACCAGCGCGTTGAGCTCCCGGCTGGAGGCCAGGTCGGTGCCGAAGGGCTTCTCCACGACCACCCGGCGCCAGCGGTCCGGCGTGCTGTCGGCCATGCCGGTGCGCTGCATCTGCTTGAGCACGATGGGGAACATGGCCGGGGGGATGGACAGGTAGAAGGCCGCGTTGCCGCCGATGCCGTGGGTGCCCTCCAGCTCGCCGAGGGTCTCGGCGAGCTGGTCGAAGGCGTTGTCGTCGTCGAACGAGCCCTGCACGAACCGGACGCTGCCGGCCAGCCGCTCCCACACCTCTTCGCGCCACGGCGTGCGGGCGGCCTTGCGGGCGGCCTCGCGGGCGAGCTCGGCGAAGTCGGTGTCACCCCAGTCGCGGCGGGCGTACCCGAGCAGGGCGAAGTTCGTGGGCAGCAGGCCGCGGTTGGCCAGGTCGTACACCGCCGGCAGCAGCTTCTTGCGGGCCAGGTCGCCGGTGATGCCGAACACGACCAGGGCGCAGGGCTCCGGCACGCGGGGCAGCCGCCGGTCCCGCGGGTCGCGCAGCGGGTTGGGGATCATCTTCCGTCCTCGAGGTCGGCGGGGACCCGTCGTCCGGCGCGGCGGTGGACCGGCCGACGGGGCGGATCGCAGGACAAGTCTCCGGCACCGATCCTGCTGGACGGCGCTCAGCCGAGCGCGTCGAGCAGTTGGCCGATGCCGGCGGCGCGGTCGGTCAGGTGCAGGTGCAGCAGCGGCCGGCCGCGGTCGGCCACGGCCTGCCGGTCCGCGGCCGCCTGCGCCGCCTGGAGGTCGCCGAAGGAGTACGGCCGGTCGGGCACCGGGAGGTCGTCGTCGACGTCGCCGGTGATCTGCAGGAACACCCCGGTCTGCGGGCCGTCCTGGTGGTAGGGACCAGTGGTGGACCGCGTCCGCGGACCCCAGCCGAAGGTCACCGCACGATCGCCGTGGGCGGCGAGCGCCGCCCGGAGCGCGGCCGCGCGGGCGTCGCGCCCGGGGTCGAGGTGGGCGGTGACCGCCAGGTAGCCGCGCGGCGGGACGGCGGCCAGCACGGCGGCCAGGGCCAGGGCGACCCCGTCGTGCTGGGAGAGGTCCACCGCGTCCAGGACGCCGTTCACGCCGGACAGCTGCACCGCCCCGATCGTCGCGGCCGGCCGCTGCTCCGGCACGCCGTCCTCGGGCACCGGCGGGTCCTCCTCGTCCGGGTCGGGCCGGTCGAAGGGATCGATCCCGAGGACCCGGCCGGCGACTGCGGTCGCGTACTCCCACGCGAGGAACTGGGCGCCCAGGGGACCGGTCACGCCGACCGACGGGCCCGGGGCGACGGGGTCGCCGCCGACGACGGCCAGCAGCGTGTCCGCGCCGGTGGCGCCGGGGGCGTCGACCGACTCCACCACCACCGGCAGCAGGCCGCGGCCCTGCGTGCCGGTGGACCCCGCGATGAGCTGCTCGGCCCAGCCGGCGAACCCCGCCGGGGACGAGCCGCCGTCGGCGAGGGCGACCTTGTCCCGGCCGGTGCGGAAGCCCGCGCCGAGGGCGACGCCCAGCTCCAGGGCGGGGTTGTCCGGCTTGACCAGGTCCTCGGCCAGCTCGACGGCCTCGTCGAGGAGCGCGCCGACGTCGGCCCCGGCCAGCGCGGCCGGCACCAGCGCGAACGCCGACAGCGCGCCGTACCGGCTGCCGAGGCCCGGCTCGGCGAGGAACACCGCGCGGGCGCCCATCGCCGCCGCGGTCTGCGCGAGCGGGGAGCCGGGGCCGGTCACGACGACGAACCGGGTGCCGATCCGCGCCTCGTCCAGGCCCGCGGCGGCGAAGGCCGTGACGAAGGCCCGGCGGTGGGCGTCGGTCGTCTCCGTGCCCGAGGTCACGACGACGACCGTGCGCTCCAGCTCGGCGGTCGCCGCGGCCACCTGGCCGGGGTCGGTGCCGTCGAGGACGACCAGCGGGACGCCCGCCGTCCGGCAGGCCGCCTCGGCCGCCAGCGCGGACCCGCCCGTGCCGCACAGCACGACCCGGTCCAGGCCCTCGGCCTGCAGCTCGGCGCGCAGCGCGGCCAGCCGGGGCACCAGCTCGCGGGACGTCGAGGGCAGGTCCAGCCAGCCCAGCCGGGCCGCCGTCCCGGCCGCGGCGTCCGGACCCCACAGCGTCGGGTCCTCGGCCGCGAGCCGGGCGGCGACGTCGTCGTCGGCGACCTGGGTACGGACCGCCGGCGGGACGTCCAGGCCCGCGCAGGCGAACCGCAGCGTCACCGGCCCTCGGTCACTTCTTGTCCTCGAGCTGGGTGCGCACCGACTCGGTCAGCTCGTCCCACGAGTCGACGAACTTCTGCACGCCCTCCTCCTCGAGGACGCGGAAGACGTCGTCGAGGTCGACGCCGGCGTCGGCGACGGCCTGCATGACCGAGGCGGCCTCGTCGTAGCTCTTCTGCACCGGGGTGCCGGGAGCGCCGTGGTCGGCGTAGGCCATGAGCGTCTTCTCCGGCATGGTGTTGACCGTGCCGGGGGCGATGAGCTCGCTGATGTAGAGCGTGTCGGAGTAGTCGGGGTTCTTGACGCCGGTCGAGGCCCACAGCGGGCGCTGCGGCCGGGCGCCCTTGGCCTCGAGGGCCTTCCAGCGGTCGGAGGAGAAGACCTCCTCGTAGGCCTGGTAGGCCAGCTGGGCGTTGGCCACGCCGGCCCGGCCCTTGAGCGCCGGGTCGGCCCCCACCTCGTCCAGCCGCTTGTCGATCTCGGTGTCCACGCGGGACACGAAGAACGACGCGACCGAGGCGATGCCGGTGAGGTCGGCGTCCGGCTCGTCGGCCAGCCGCTGCTCCAGCCCGGCGAGGTAGGCGTCCATGACCGCCCGGTACCGCTCGAGGCTGAAGATGAGGGTGACGTTGACACTGATGCCGCGGGCGATCGACGTGGTGATCGCCGGCAGCCCGGCCTCGGTCGCCGGGATCTTGATGAACAGGTTCGGCCGGTCGACCAGCCACCACAGGTGGGCGGCCTCGGCGGCCGTGGCGTCGGTGTCGTGCGCCAGGCCGGGGGCCACCTCGAGGGAGACGCGGCCGTCGCCGGGCTGCCGCTGGGCGACCGGAGCGAGCAGGTCGCAGGCGTCCCGGACGTCGGCGCCGGTGATCGTCCGCAGCGCCTCCTCGACGCTCACCTGCCGGACGGCGAGGGCGTGCAGCTGGTCGTCGTAGAGCTCCGACCCGCTGATCGCCGCCGCGAAGATCGTCGGGTTGGTGGTGACCCCGACGATGCTGTACTCGTCGACCAGCGACTGCAGGTTGCCGCTGCGGATGCGGTCGCGGGACAGGTCGTCGAGCCAGATGGCGACCCCCGCCGACGACAGGTCGGCCAGCTTCTCGTTCTGTGCCATGTCATTGCCTTTCGTGGTTGGGCCTGGAGCGGCCCCGCTGCAGGGGCCCGCCGCGAGCTTGCGAGTGGTGGGGGACAGCGGGGTCCTTCATCAGCGGTCGCCGGTCGGGTGCGGCAGTCCGCCGGTGGCCGGGACGGGACCGGCCGGGACGGCGGTGCCGGACCGCGCCGCCTCGAGGCTCTCCCGCGCGGCGGTCACGACCGCCTCGTCGGTCAGGCCGAACTGCTCGTACAGGACGGAGTACGCGGCGCTGGCCCCGTAGTGGGTGAGGCCCACGATCCGGCCGGCGTCGCCGACGAACTCGCGCCACCCCATGGGCACGCCCGCCTCGACGCTGACCCGGGCGCGCACCGACGGCGGGAGGACCTCCTCGCGGTAGGCCTGCTCCTGGTCGGCGAACCACTCGACGCAGGGCACCGAGACGACCCGGGTCGGCACGCCCTCGGCCTCCAGCCGCTCGCGGGCGGCCATGGCGATCTGCACCTCGGATCCGGTGCCGAGCAGGATCAGCTCGGGCGCGCCGTTCGAGGCCTCGGCCAGCACGTAGGCGCCGCGGGCCACGCCCTCGGCGGAGGCGAACCGCTCACGGTCGAAGACCGGCAGGTTCTGCCGGGACAGCAGGATCCCGGCCGGCCGGTCGTTGTGCTCGAGGATGGTCCGCCAGGCCACCGTCACCTCGTTGGCGTCGGCCGGCCGGACGACGTCCAGCCCCGGGATGGCCCGCAGCGCGGCGTAGTGCTCGATCGGCTGGTGGGTGGGGCCGTCCTCGCCCAGCCCGATCGAGTCGTGGGTCCACACGTAGGTGACCGGCAGCTGCATGAGCGCCGCCAGCCGGACCGCCCCGCGCATGTAGTCGGAGAAGGTCAGGAACGTGCCGCCGTACACGCGGGTGCCGCCGTGCAACGCGATCCCGTTCATGATCGCGCCCATCGCGTGCTCGCGGACGCCGAAGTGGAGGGTGCGCCCGTAGGGGCCGCCGGACCACATCTTGGTCTGCCGGTCGGCCGGCAGGAACGACGGTTCGCCCTCGACGGCGGTGTTGTTGCTCTCCGCCAGGTCCGCCGAGCCGCCCCAGAGCTCCGGCAGCTCGGGGTAGAGCGCGGCGAGCGTCTGCCCCGAGGCCTTGCGGGTGGCCACGCCCTTCTCGTCGGCCGGGAACGACGGCAGGCCGTCGGCCCAGCCCTCGGGCAGCCGGCGCTCCCGCATGCGGGCCAGCAGCGCGGCGCGCCCGGGCTGCGCCTGCTCCCAGGCGGCGAAGCGCTCGTCCCACTCGGCGCGGGCCTTGCGGCCGGTCTCGACGACGGAGCGGGCGTGCGCCAGCACCTCGTCGTCGACCTGGAAGGTCCGCTCGGGGTCGAAGCCGAGGATCTCCTTGGTGGCCTTCACCTCGGCCTCGCCGAGCGCGGAGCCGTGCGCGGCGCCCGTGTTCTGCTTGTTCGGCGCGGGCCAGGCGATGATCGTCCGGAGCACGACGATCGAGGGCCGGCCCGTCTCGGCCACCGCGGCGGCGAACGCGGCGTCGACCGCGGCGAGGTCCTCACCGTCGTCGACCCGCTGCACGTGCCAGCCGTAGGCCTCGTAGCGCTTGCCGACGTCCTCGGTGAAGGCGACGTTCGTGTCGTCCTCGATCGAGATCCGGTTGTCGTCGTAGACGAGGACGAGGTTGCCCAGCCGCTGCGTGCCGGCCAGCGACGAGGCCTCGCCGCTGACGCCCTCCTCCAGGTCGCCGTCGGAGGCGAAGCACCAGATGGTGTGGTCGAACAGGCTCTCGCCCTCGGCGGCCTCGGGGTCGAGCAGGCCGCGCTCGCGGCGGGCCGCCATCGCCATCCCGACCGCGTTGCCGACCCCCTGGCCCAGCGGCCCGGTGGTGGTCTCGACGCCGGGGGTGTGGTTGACCTCCGGGTGGCCGGGGGTCCTGGAGCCCCAGGTGCGCAGCGCCTGCAGGTCCTCGACCTCCAGGCCGTAGCCGGACAGGAACAGCTGGACGTAGAGCGTCAGGCTCGAGTGGCCCATCGACAGGACGAACCGGTCGCGGCCGGCCCAGTTCGGGTCGGTGGGGTCGTGCCGCAGCCACTTGTGGAACAGCAGGTAGGCGGTGGGGGCCATGCTCATCGCCGTCCCGGGGTGGCCGTTGCCGACCTTCTGGACGGCGTCCATCGCGAGCACCCGGGCGGTGTCGATGACCCGGCGGTCCATGTCCCCGAAGTCGTCGGGGAGCGTGGGGGAGGGCTGCGTCGGGTTGCCGGTCGGGGCGTCGCTCGCGGCCTCGGCCGGGGCCTCGGACTCGGTGCTCTTGGTTCCCATCTCTCGCGTGCTCCCTCGGGGTCGGCCGGTGCGGGACCACCCGGGACGCTCGGTGGGGCCGTCGGACCCCGGGCGGACGACGGTGCCGAGCTCCAGCGACCGGCCTGGCGCGCGCCACCCCGGTCCTGCGGTGCAGGACCCGGACGCACCGTCGTCGTCGACGTCGGCCCTACCCGCTGCGAGCGCAGCACCAACGTGATCGACCCTAGCCGTCTGCCGCGACGGGACGCCGGTCATGCCCGCCAGGACAGGGGGGCACCGCGGGCTACAGTGGTCCCCGTTCTGCTGTCCCCGGTCGGAAGGGACCCCGTGCTGTCCAGGTGCCCGGTGGTGCCCTGCCCGCGCACCTGTGTGCCCGAGGCCTCGCGGTGACGGCGCTGTCCGAGCGCCCGGCCGTCCAGGCCCGTCGCGCCTCGGCCACGATCCGCAACTACGTGGCCCTCACCAAGCCGCGGATCATCGAGCTGCTGCTGGTCACCACGCTGCCGGCGATGATGCTCGCCGTCGGCGGCTGGCCGTCCTGGCGGCTGCTGCTGGCCACCATGGTCGGCGGCACGCTCGCCGCCGGCGCCGCCAACGTCTTCAACTGCTGGTACGACCGCGACATCGACCGGCTGATGCACCGCACCGAGCGGCGGCCGCTGCCGATGGGCGAGGTCAGCCCGCGCGGGGCGCTGGTGTTCGGCCTGGTGCTGACCGTCGTCTCGGTCGCCCTGCTGGCCGCCACCACGACGCTGCTGGCCGCGGCCCTGGCGCTGGGCGCGATCGTCTACTACGCCGTCCTCTACACGATGGTGCTCAAGCGGCACACCCGGCACTCGACGCTGTTCGGCGGGGTGCCGGGGGCGGCGCCGGTGCTCATCGGCTGGGCCGCGGTCACCGGGTCCCTGGACTGGCCGGCGGTGGTCTTCTTCGGCGTCGTCTTCTGCTGGCAGCTGCCGCACTTCTGGGCGCTGGCCATGCGGTTCCGGTCCGACTACGCCCGCGCCGACGTCCCGATGCTGCCGGTGGTGGCCGCTGCGCAGTCGGTCGGCCGGCAGACCGTCGCGTGGACCTGGGCCACGGTCGCCATCTCGCTGCTGCTGTGGCCGGTGGCCGACGGGTTCGGGATCGGCTGGATCTACACCGCCGCGGCCGCGGGGCTGGGACTGTGGTTCGCGATCGAGGCGCACCGGCTGCTCGGCCGCATCCGCTCGGGCGCGGAGACCAAGCCGATGCAGCTGTTCCACATCTCGATCACCTACATGACCCTGGTGTCGGTCGCGATCATCGTCGACGTCCTCGTCTGAGCGACGGCTCCGAGCCTCCGGACGGAGCCGGATCGAAACCCCTTGTCCCACCCCGGCGACCCGAGTAGACCGGCTCCGCACGTCGGGCCCGGGACGGGGATGCCGGCGGAGGCACCCGCGCGTGCGGCACGGCGGCGCAGGGGGAGGTCCGACCATGCACCCACGACACCGGAACCGGTCTCTGCTCGTCCTCGCGGTGGTGGGGGCGGGGCTGGCGGTACCAGGGGTGGCGCAGGGCCACGACGATCAGCGTGAGCCGACCGAGGCGCGGTTGCTCGCATCCGGGTTGGGCGGCGGCTCGGGCAGCACGATCGGTCCCGACGGCGACCTGTACGTCACCGAGCCCACCGCGGGCGAGGTGTCCCGCATCGATCGCCGGACCGGCGAGGTGACCGTCGTCGCGACGTGCCTGCCGCTCCGGGGGGCGGCGGCCACGGCCGGTGGCGCGATGGACGTGGCGTTCCTGGACGACACGATGTACGTCCTGGTCGGGCTGGTCGCCGACGCGGTCACCGGGGTGTACCGGGTGGACGACGAGGACACCTGCACGGTCGTCGCGGACACCGGCGCCTTCTCCCGGGCGAACCCGCCGCCGGTGGGAGGGGAGGCCCCGGGCGGCGTGCCCTACGCCATGCAGCCCTTCCGCGGCGGCTTCCTGATCACCGACGGCAACCACAACCGCGTGCTGCGCGCCGACCCCGATGGGGACGTGCGCTCGGTCCTGCAACTGGGCAACGTGGTGCCGACCGGTCTGGACGGCGAGGGACGCCGGGTCCACCTCGCCCTTGCCGGGCCCGTGCCGCACCGGCCCGAGGACGGGCGCATCGTCTCGTTCCGCGTCGGTTCGGACCGCGTGCGGGACGTCGCGTCGGGTGGCCGGCTCCTGGTGGACGTGGAGTTCGGCCGGCACGCGGAGTACGCGTTGTCCCAGGGAGCCTTCCCCGCGGGCGGGACGCCGGCCACGCCCGCGGTGCCGGACACCGGCCAGCTGCTGCGCGTCGACGACGGCGGCTTCGACGTCGTCGCGGAGCCGCTCGACCGGCCCACGTCGCTCGAGGTGACCCGCGGCGCGGCCTACATCGTCACGTACGACGGGGAGGTCTGGCGGGTGGACCTGTCGTAGCACCGGACCACGTGCTCGCACCGCGCCGACGGGTCGTCGCCTCCAGCCGTCGAGACGACGACCCGTCGGCGACCGGCTAGTGCGTGCGGGCCGAGACCCGGGGCGCCGGTGCCCCGACCGGGACGTCGGAGGCCGGGCCGCGCACCGACCAGACCAGCCGGGCGGTGAGCGCCGTCACCAGCACCGCGCCCAGCATGTGCAGCAGCACCAGGGCGATCGGCAGGTCGGTGAAGTACTGCACGTAGCCGACGACGCCCTGGGCCAGCTGGACGAGCAACAGGTCGCGGGCGGCCCGCCGGATCCGGCCGGGCGAGTCGGTGGCGTGCAGCGCGACCAGGAGCGCGATCGTCAGCCCGAGCAGGAGGAACACCGAGTCGGCGTGCAGCTGGCTGACCAGCTCCGGGTCGAAGCCGGTGCGGCCTGCCTCGGGGTCGCCGCTGTGCGGCCCGCTGCCGGTGACGACGGTGCCGAGCACGAGGACCCCTGCGGTCGCCGCGGCGATCCCCCCGACCAGCAGCTCGAACGGGCGGCGGACCAGCGGCCGGCCGACGCCGGGCTCGCGGGACCGCAGCCACAGCACGGTCGTGACGGCGACCAGCCCCGAGGAGACCAGGAAGTGCGCGGCGACCGTCCACGGGTTGAGGCCGGTGAGCACGGTGACGCCGCCGAGCAGGGCCTGGGCGGGGATGCCGAGGAACGCGATGACGGCGAGCCCGCGCAGGTCCCGCCGTGGGGAGCGGAAGACGGCGACCACGGTGGCGATCGCGACCGCGGCGAGGACGAACGTCAGCAGCCGGTTGCCGAACTCGATGACGCCGTGGCCGGCCAGCTCGGGGGTGGCGACGAAGCTCGCGTCGGTGCACCGCGGCCAGGTGGGGCAGCCGAGCCCCGAGCCGGTCAGTCGGACGGCCCCGCCGGTGAGGACGATGGCGCCGTTGGCGACGGCGTTGGCCAGGGCGAGACGCGAGACGACGGCAGGGGAGACCGGCACCCCCCGATGCTAGGCGGTGGCTCCTGGTGGCATCGATCACAGGCGCGTCCGGCGCAAGGGGCGGGTTAGGGCAGCCTTGGTTGCGAGCGGCCGGAAATAGGTAACACTTGTGTTGTGGAAAGCGACAGCGTGCACGTCGGGGGCATGGCGCCCCCGTCCCGCCCGTCGGCGACCACCGACGACGGCCGGACGCGGCACCGTGTCAGCGCCCTGCTGCTCGAGCACGGTCCGCAGACGGCGACCGAGCTGGCCGGCCGGCTGGGCGTCTCGCCGACCGCCGTCCGCCGCCACCTCGACGCCCTCGTCGCGACCGGACAGGTCGAGGAGCGGCAGGCTCCCGGCGGCCGCCGGGGCCGGGGCCGTCCCGCGCGGCTGTTCCACCTGACCGACGCCGGCCGCAGCGCCTTCCCGCACGCCTACGACGACCTGGCGCTGACCGCGCTGCGGTTCGTCGCCGCCTCGGGCGGGCCCGACGCCGTCCGTGCGGTCGCCGAGGCCCAGCTCGCCGGGCTCGAGCGGCGCTGCTCCACGGCCGTGGAGCAGGCCGCGGGCGGCGGGACCGTCGACCGGGCACAGGTGCTCGCCGTGGCCCTCACGGCCGAGGGCTACGCTGCCTCGGCCTCGGCGATCTCCAGCGGCGGGCAGCTCTGCCAGCACCACTGCCCGGTGGCGCACGTGGCGGCGGAGTTCCCGCAGCTGTGCGAGGCCGAGACCGCGGTGATCGGCCGCCTGGTGGGTACGCACGTACAGCGCCTGGCCACGATCGCCCACGGCGACGGGATCTGCACCACACACATCCCCGGCCCGTTGCGGCGAGGGAACAGACCGACCCCCGAAAGACCTGTACCAGGTGAGCGAGGAGCGCGGCCGACGACGGCCACTGTGCGCACCGCCCCGTCCACCAGCACCGCCCCCACGATCGACCGGGAGAGGACGCCCGTATGACCAGCACCCAGCAGCCGGTGACCAGTACGCCGCTGACGCAGGACGAGCAGATCGACCAGCTCGGCCGCTACCAGTACGGCTGGGCTGACGCCGATGTCGCCGGAGCGTCGGCCAAGCGTGGTCTGAGCGAGGACGTCGTCCGGGACATCTCGGCCCGCAAGAACGAGCCTGAGTGGATGCTCGAGCGCCGGCTCAAGGCGCTCAAGCTCTTCGGCCGCAAGCCCATGCCCGACTGGGGCTCGGACCTCTCCGGCATCGACTTCCAGAACATCAAGTACTTCGTGCGCTCCACCGAGGCCCAGGCGGCCTCGTGGGAGGAGCTGCCCGACGACATCAAGAACACCTACGACAAGCTGGGCATCCCGGAGGCCGAGAAGCAGCGGCTGGTCTCGGGTGTCGCCGCGCAGTACGAGTCCGAGGTCGTCTACCACCAGATCCAGAAGGAGCTGGAGGACCAGGGCGTCGTCTTCCTCGACACCGACACCGCGCTCAAGGAGCACGGGGACCTCTTCCGGGAGTACTTCGGCTCGGTCATCCCGTCGGGGGACAACAAGTTCGCCGCGCTGAACACCGCGGTGTGGTCCGGCGGCTCGTTCATCTACGTGCCGAAGGGCGTGCACGTGGAGATCCCGCTGCAGGCCTACTTCCGGATCAACACCGAGAACATGGGCCAGTTCGAGCGGACGCTGATCATCGTCGACGAGGGTGCCTACGTGCACTACGTCGAGGGCTGCACCGCGCCGATCTACAAGTCGGACTCGCTGCACTCCGCGGTCGTCGAGATCATCGTCAGGAAGAACGCCCGCTGCCGGTACACGACCATCCAGAACTGGTCGAACAACGTCTACAACCTGGTCACCAAGCGGGCCATCGCCCACGAGGGCGCGACCATGGAGTGGGTCGACGGCAACATCGGCTCCAAGGTCACCATGAAGTACCCCGCGGTCTGGATGACCGGCGAGCACGCCAAGGGCGAGGTGCTCTCCATCGCCTTCGCCGGCGAGGGCCAGCACCAGGACGCCGGCGCCAAGATGGTGCACGCCGCGCCGAACACCTCCTCGACGATCGTGTCGAAGTCGGTGGCCCGCGGCGGCGGCCGGACGTCCTACCGCGGACTGGTCCAGATCGACGAGGGCGCGCACGGGTCCCGGTCGACGGTGAAGTGCGACGCCTTGCTGGTCGACACGATCAGCCGGTCGGACACCTACCCCTACGTCGATGTCCGCGAGGACGACGTGGCCATGGGTCACGAGGCAACCGTCTCCCGCGTCAGCGACGACCAGCTCTTCTACCTGATGAGCCGCGGCCTGTCCGAGGACGAGGCCATGGCGATGGTCGTGCGCGGCTTCGTCGAGCCGATCGCCCGGGAGCTGCCCATGGAGTACGCCCTCGAGCTGAACCGCCTGATCGAGCTGCAGATGGAAGGTGCCGTCGGCTGATGCCGGAGCAGAACACCCCGAGCACCACCGAGGACGTCGCGGTCGCGCCGGCCACCCTCGCCGGCGAGCTGTTCGCCCCCGGCGTGGGTGCGCAGGCCGGCCCGCCGACCACCCCGGCGTCGGAGACGGCGACGGCCGGCCGCGCCACGCCGGGCGCGCACTCCCACGGCGGACCGGCCCCGACCGGCTCCCCGGCCGAGCGGTTCACCTCGACCGACCCCGACGCCTTCGCCGACCCCACCGGCCGCGAGGAGGACTGGCGCTTCACCCCGATGCGCCGCATCCGCCCGCTGCTGCAGGGCGCGCCCTCCGACGCCCACCTGCAGTGGGACACCGAGCTCCCCGAGGGCGTCGAGCTGACCAGCGTCGAGGCCGACGACCCGCTGATCAAGGGGCTGCCCGAGCCGGTCGACCGGCTGGCGGCGCTCACCCGGCAGCGCAGCGGCGGCGCGGCCGTCGTCCGCGTGCCGGCCGAGGCCCAGCTCGACCGCCCGGTCCGGCTGGGGCTGTCCGGCACCGGGTCCGACGAGGTCGTCTGGGGCCAGCTGGTCGTCGAGGTGGGCGCGTTCGCGAAGGCGACCGTCGTCCTCGACCACAGCGGCCTGGCCCGGTACTCCGGCGGGGTCGTGCTGCTCGTCGGCGACGGCGCGCAGGTCACCCTCGTCTCGGTGCAGGACTGGGCGCCCGGCACGGTGCACGGCGCGCAGTTCGACGCCGTCGTCGGCCGCGACGCCACGGTCAAGCAGGTCGTGGTCACCCTCGGCGGCGACCTCGTCCGGCTGGTCAGCAACGTGCAGTACGCCGGCCCCGGCGGGACCGCGGAGCTGTTCGGCGTCTACTTCGCCGACGAGACCCAGCACCAGGAGCACCGGCTGTGGGTCGACCACGCGGTGCCCAACTGCACCAGCAACGTCCTCTACAAGGGCGCGCTGCAGGGCGAGAAGGCGCACACGGTGTGGGTGGGTGACGTGCGGATCCGCCCGGCGGCCACCGGCACCGACACCTACGAGCTCAACCGCAACCTGGTGCTCACCGACGGCGCCCGCGCCGACTCGGTGCCCAACCTGGAGATCGAGACCGGCGAGATCGTCGGCGCCGGGCACGCCAGCGCCACCGGCCGGTTCGACGACGAGCAGCTGTTCTACCTGTGCTCGCGCGGCATCGACGCCGAGACCGCCCGCCGCCTGGTCGTGCGCGGCTTCTTCGCCGACGTCGTCCAGCACATCGGCCTGCCGGAGCTGCAGGACCGCCTGATGGGCACGATCGAGGCCCGTCTCGGCGCCCTGCCCGGCCTGGACGAGCAGCCGGTGGAGG
This sequence comes from Geodermatophilus sp. CPCC 205506, assembly GCF_051383635.1. Classification (NCBI taxonomy): domain Bacteria; kingdom Bacillati; phylum Actinomycetota; class Actinomycetes; order Geodermatophilales; family Geodermatophilaceae; genus Geodermatophilus; species Geodermatophilus sp. CPCC 205506. The sequence continues at coordinate 43,850 of NZ_JALPKP010000043.1, forward strand.
TCTCCGAGTGAGTTTCGAGCGGGTGTGCGCGCTGACCGAGGTCCCGGAGACCGGCTCGCTGCGGGTCGAGCTCGCGGACGTCGACGTCGCGGTCGTCCGCTTCGAGGGCGAGGTCTACGCGATCGAGGACCTCTGCTCGCACGCCGAGGTCCCGCTGTCGGAGGGCGACGTCGAGGAGTTCCGCGGCGCCCCGACCATCGAGTGCTGGCTGCACGGGTCGTGCTTCGACCTGCGCACCGGCGAGCCCACCAACCTGCCGGCCACCGAGCCGGTGTCCGTCTACCCGGTCCGGGTGGAGGGCGACGACGTCCTGGTCGACGTCGACGCCTCCGTTCCCGCGGCCAGCAACTGAGGAGCGAGAAGTGACCACCCCCCAGAACGGCAGCGTGCTGGAGATCCGCAACCTGCACGTCACCGTGGGTGAGGGCGACGACGCCACGGAGATCCTCCGCGGCGTCGACCTGACCGTCCGCGCCGGCGAGACCCACGCGATCATGGGTCCGAACGGCTCGGGCAAGTCCACCCTGGCCTACTCGATCGCCGGCCACCCCAAGTACACGATCACCGGCGGCACGGTGACCCTCGACGGCGAGGACGTCCTCGCGATGACCGTCGACGAACGCGCCCGCGCCGGCCTGTTCCTCGCCATGCAGTACCCCGTCGAGGTGCCCGGGGTGAGCGTCTCCAACTTCCTGCGCACCGCGGCCACCGCGGTCAAGGGCGAGGCGCCGAAGCTGCGCACCTGGGTCAAGGACGTCAAGACCGAGATGGCGGCCCTGGAGATGGACCCGGCGTTCGCCGAGCGCAACGTCAACGAGGGCTTCTCCGGCGGTGAGAAGAAGCGCCACGAGATCCTGCAGATGCGGCTGCTCAAGCCGCGCATCGCGATCCTCGACGAGACCGACTCCGGCCTCGACGTCGACGCGCTGCGGATCGTCTCCGAGGGCGTCAACCGCACCCGCGCCGAGGGCGAGGTCGGCGTCCTGCTGATCACGCACTACACGCGGATCCTGCGCTACATCAAGCCCGACTTCGTGCACGTCTTCGTCAGCGGCCGGATCGTCGAGGAGGGCGGCCCGGAGCTGGCGGAGAAGCTCGAGGACCAGGGCTACGCCGCGTACGTCAAGGACTCGAACGAGCAGGCCAGCGCGGAGAAGGCCGCAGCGGAGGTCCTCCAGTCATGACCCAGACCGTCTCGCGTCCCGAAGCCGGGGCGCAGAAGACGCCCCTGCCTCTGGACGTCGAGGCGATCCGGGCGGACTTCCCGATCCTGACCCGCACCGTCCGCGACGGGAAGCGGCTGGTCTACCTGGACTCCGGGGCCACCTCGCAGAAGCCGCGCAGCGTCCTGGACGCCGAGCGCGACTTCTACGAGACCTGCAACGCCGCCCCGCACCGGGGCGCGCACCAGCTCGCCGAGGAGGCGACCGGCCGCTACGAGGCGGCCCGCGCCACGATCGGCGCGTTCATCGGCGCACCGGCCGAGGAGATCGTCTTCACGCGCAACAGCACCGAGGGCATCAACCTCGTCGCCTACGCGCTGTCGAACGCGGCCACCGCCAAGGAGCCGGAGTTCCGCCGGTACGCCGTCGGCCAGGGCGACGAGATCGTCGTGACCGAGATGGAGCACCACGCGAACCTGGTGCCCTGGCAGCAGCTGTGCGAGCGCACCGGCGCGACCCTGCGCTGGCTGGGGCTGACCGACGACGGCCGGCTGGACCTCTCGGACCTGGCCACCGTGGTCAACGAGCGCACCAAGCTGGTCGCGGTCACCCAGCAGTCGAACATCCTCGGCACGATCAACCCGCTCGGCGGCATCGTCGCCCGCGCGCGCGAGGTCGGTGCGCTGGTGCTGGTCGACGGCGCGCAGTCGGTGCCGCACCAGCCGGTCGACGTCGCCGCCCTGGGTGCGGACTTCCTCGTGTTCTCCGGCCACAAGATGCTGGGCCCGACCGGGGTCGGCGTCCTGTGGGGCCGGTACGACGTGCTCGACGCGCTGCCACCGTTCCTGACCGGCGGCTCGATGATCGAGGTCGTCCGCATGGAGGGCAGCACCTTCATGCCGCCGCCCCAGCGGTTCGAGGCCGGGGTGCCGATGACCGCGCAGGTGATCGGGCTCGCCGCCGCCGTCGAGTACCTGCAGGGCCTCGGCATGGCCGACGTGCAGGCGCACGAGGAGGCGCTGACCGGGTACGCGCTGGCGAGGCTGGCCGAGATCCCCGGGGTCACCGTGATCGGCCCGCCCGACACCGTGGCCCGCGGCGGCGCGGTCTCCTTCACCGTCGAGGGCATCCACCCGCACGACGTCGGCCAGGTCCTCGACGACCTCGGCGTCGAGGTCCGGGTGGGGCACCACTGCGCGTGGCCGGTCGTTCGGCGCTACGGCGTCCCGGCGACGACGCGGGCCACCTTCTACGTGCACACCGGGTACGACGACATCGACGCCCTGGCCGACGGGATCCGGAAGGCCCAGACGTTCTTCGGCGTTGCCCCGGCTGTGCCCAACGGGAATGGGGCGGACTAGAGCATGCAGCTCGAGTCGATGTACCAGGAGATCATCCTGGACCACTACCGGAACCCGCACGGCCGCGGACTGCGCGAGCCGTTCGAGGCCGAGGTGCACCACGTCAACCCGACGTGCGGCGACGAGGTGACCCTGCGGGTGCACCTGGACGGCGACACGCTGGCCGACGTCTCCTACGAGGGGATGGGCTGCTCGATCAGCCAGGCCTCGGTGTCGGCGATGTACGACCTCGTCATCGGCAAGTCCGTGCCCGAGGCGCTCGAGACCGGCGAGCACTTCATGACGCTGATGCAGAGCAAGGGCGACGCCGCGGTGGCCGAGAAGCTCGAGGACGAGCTGGAGGACGCCGTCGCGTTCGCCGGCGTGTCGAAGTACCCCGCCCGGATCAAGTGCGCACTGATGAGCTGGATGGCTCTCAAGGACGCCAGCGCCCGAGCTCTGTCGGTCGCTGACGCCACCCCGACTGGAGGCCAGCAGGCATGAGCGAGACCACCGAGAACGCGACGCCGGCCGCGACCGACGCGACGGCGGCCGAGCTGCCCGCGTACAAGTCGGCGCTCATCGAGGACGTCGAGGAGGCCATGCGCGACGTCGTCGACCCCGAGCTGGGCGTCAACGTCGTCGACCTGGGCCTGGTCTACGGCATCGACGTCGACGACTCGAACGTCGCCGTCATCGACATGACGCTGACCTCGGCGGCCTGCCCGCTGACCGACGTCATCGAGGACCAGGCCCGCCAGGCCCTCACCGGTGGCCCCGGCCCCGGCCTGGTCGACGACATCCGGATCAACTGGGTCTGGATGCCGCCGTGGGGCCCCGACAAGATCACCGACGACGGCCGCGAGCAGCTGCGCGCCCTCGGCTTCCGCGTCTGAGGAATGGCCCCCTTCCTCCCCGCCCTTCGCAGGCTCAGGGCGGGCCCTGGAAGGGGGCCATTCCAGCACCTCACCGGGGTCCCGCGACGAGCCTGTGAGGCGTGGGGCAGAGGGGTTCCTCTTCAGCGCATGTCGGCCAGCCGGGTGCGGAAGCCGTCGGCGTGACCCGCCGGCTCCGGCGTCCCCCCGGCGTCGGACTCCTGCCGCCGCCGGCGCAGCAGCTGCTCCCGCCAGGCACCGACGCCCAGCAGGGCCGCTCCGACGACCAGCGCGCCGGCGATGGGCAGCGGCAGCTGCACCGCGAGCAGCCCCAGTGCCAGGGTCACGGCGGTGACGCCCCCGGCGACGACGGGGGCCCGCACGGACCGCCACGCGCCCAGCGCCATCGCGGTCGCGGCGACGACGAACACGGCCACCGGTCGCTGGCTGCCCGGGGCCAGCACCGCGTAGGCGACCGAGGGCGCGGCGGCGACCCACAGCGCCGGCCCCCAGGCCGCCGCCGACCGGCCGGTCGCCACCCGGGGGCCGGCCGCGACCAGCAGGCCGAGCGCCGCCGGCAGCGTGTAGACCTCCAGTACGTGCCACTCGGCGACGGCGGCGAGCAGCCAGGCGGCGAGCACCAGCTGCGCCGCGCCCGCCCGCCAGGCGGGTGAGGCCGCCACGGCCGCGATCCGCTCGTCCCGGGTCGGTGGCCGCTCCTGCACCGGGCGTGGCTCGGTGTCGCGGCGGGTGCCGCGGTCGGTGGCGGCCGGATCCGGCGGTGACGGGGGCACGGGCGGTGCCGGTACGCCGATCGCCGCCTGCGCGCCGCGCCGCACCCGGTGGGCCACGCCGAGCGCGGCCCGGGCGACCTGCGCCAGCCGTGCCAGCGGGTGGGACGCGGCCGGCGGCACGGTGCCCACGGCCGGCGCGGGCTGCCCGGCCG
>NZ_JALPKP010000044.1:0-46328 GCF_051383635.1 Geodermatophilus sp. CPCC 205506
CCCGCGCCCGCTCAGCCCGGGCCCGCACAGCCCGGGCCCGCGGCCACCGGGCCCATCCCCGTCGCCACCCCGCCGGCGCCGGCCCCCGACCGGCCGGCGCCGGCGGGTGACCGTGCGGAGCCGACCTCCGCCCCCCAGCCCACCGTCCCGGTGCCGCCGCGACCACGGGTGGGCCCGCGCCGGCCGGGCCCGCTGACCCGGATGGGGCCGTGGGCGCCGGCGTTCGGCGCGGTGCTGGGCCTGGTCGCCGGGCTGGTCAGCGTCTTCCTGCTGGCCGGGGTGGCCGAGGCGTTCGCCGAGCGGCTGGCGCTGGTCTTCCTCACCGTCGGCCTGGCCATGCTGGGCGCGGCCGGTGCCCTGCTCGCCGACGAGGTCCGGCTGGTCCGCCGGGGCGCCCGCGAGGCGGGCATCCGCCCGGCGTGGGTCGAGGCGACGGCCAACCTGATCAACGGCCTGACGCCGGCCCGGCTGCTCCTGCTGGCCGCCTCCTTCGTCCTCTTCCTCGCCGCCTTCGTCAGCTGACCGGCCGCCGCCGCGCCGCACCGCGGCTCAGGCGTAGGCCTGCACCGCCAGGGTCGCGGCCAGCCCGAGGCCGGCGACGGCGATCAGCCGGCGCAGGGCCGTCTGCGGAGCCCGGCGGACCACCCGCGGGCCGAGCCGGCCGCCGACGAACAGGCCGATGGCCAGCGGGATCGCCGCCGACCACGCGACCGGCGCGAGGACGATGAAGCCGACCGCCGCCACGGCGTTGGCCATGCCGAGCAGCACGTTCTTCAGCGCGTTCCCGGTGGGCAGGCCCTCGCCGGTCGAGAGCAGGTACATCGCCAGCATCATGACGCCGGCCGCGGCGCCGAAGTAGCCGCCGTAGACGGCGACCGCGAACGTGCCCAGCGGCAGCCACCAGGGGTCCTGGTGGGTGGGGTGGGTGCGGGCGCCCTCGGCGGCCAGCTCGCGGGGCGGCCGCTGGACCAGGAGGGCGATCGACGCCCCGGCGATCAGCCACGGCACGATCCGCTCGAACGCCTCCGACGGCGTCAGCAGCAGGAGGGCGGCGCCGGCGCCGCCGCCGAGCAGCGCGCCCGCGGACAGCCGGAGCAGCCGCCGGCCCTGGCCGCGCAGCTCCGGACGCGAGGCGCTGACCGAGCCGACGCTGTTGAGCACCAGCGAGACGGTGTTGGTGACGTTGGCCGTCACCGGCGGGATCCCGGTGGCCAGCAGCGCGGGGTAGCTGATCAGCGACGCGAGGCCGGCGATGCTGCCGGTGAGGCCCGCCCCGATGCCGGCGAGGAGGAGGAACGCGAACTCCGGTGGGCTCACCCGGCGTCGTCCTCGGCGACCTGTTCGGGCCAGAGCTCGGCCGGGGTCAGCCGGCCGGCCACCAGGTCGTCGGCGACGTCGTCCACGACCCGGCCGGAGGCGAGCGCCGCCGCCTGCATGACCGCGATGGCGTCGGGGCCGTCGAGGTCGAACTCGACGCCGACCAGCCCCATCGCCTGCCACACCCGGGCCCGCCGCCGGGCGTCCGGCCCGTCGAGCCAGCCGCTGCCGTCGTCGGGGAACTCCGGCCCGCTGACGGTGAGCGCGAGCTCGTGGGTGGTCCGCGCGGCGACGGTGGCGACGTCGGAGCGGTCCAGCCGGGGCAGCGCCGAGGGGTTGCGCACATAGAGGTCGAGCACCAGGAGCGGGCCCAGCGGCGGTGGCAGCGGCACCGAGAGCACCGCCCGGTAGGGCGTGTCCGCGACGATCGAGCGCCACAGCTCGGGCCAGTTGCGGGCGATGTCGTCCTCGTCGAAGGCGATGGTCGAGCCGTCGTCGTGCGCCCGCAGGCAGGGGCCGTCGCCGAGGGTGAACTGCTGGCGCTCGGCGTGCGCGGTGACCTCGTCGCTGGCGCCGATCGGGGTCCGCAGCGCGCCGACGTGCAGGCTCAGCCCGGCGCCGTCGACCCCGAGGGCACCCGCGCAGGCGCGGGCCAGCCGGGCGGGCAGCAGCGCGGGTGCGGCCAGCTCGGGGGGCGCGGTCCGGAGGGCGTCGTCGAAGCGCTCGGCTGCCGTCACGGGTTCCAGCTTGCCGCCCGCCCGGCGCGGGTGGCGGACCGGGCCGGTCACCGGCTCAGCAGGACGGCGATGGCGACGCAGCCGAGGACGACGATCGCCGTCCGCAGGACCGCCGAGGGCAGCCGCCGGCCGAACCGCGCCCCGAGGTACCCGCCGAGCAGCGCCCCGGCGGCCACCAGCCCGGCCGCGGGCCAGTCGACCCGGTCGGTGGCGACGACCACGTAGGCCGCCGCGGCCACCGCGTTCACGGCCAGGGTCAGCACGTTCTTGAGCGCGTTGAGCCGCTGCAGCGACTCGTGCAGCAGCAGGCCGAAGATGCCGATCTGCAGCACGCCCTGGCTGGCGGCGAAGTAGCCGCCGTAGCTGCCCGTGGCGTAGGCGCCGGCGAACAGCGCGGCCAGCCGGCCGCGGCCGGGCGGCGATCCGTCGTCGTCGGCCCGGCGCCGGGCCAGCGCCCGCTGGAGCGGCGGCTGGACGGCGACCAGCACGACCGCCAGCCCGACCAGCACCGGGACCACCGCCTCGAACGCCGAGGCCGGCAGGTGCAGCAGGAGGAAGGCGCCGGTGAGCGCGCCCAGGACCGAGGCCGGCAGCAGCCGCAGCAGCAGGCCGCGCTGCCCGCGCCGGTAGCCGATCGAGCCGGTGAGGTTGCCCGGCACCAGGCCGAGGGAGTTGGTGATCGTGGCGGTCACCGGCGGCAGCCCGACGGCCAGCAGCACCGGGAAGGTGACAAGGGTGCCGGAGCCGACGACGGCGTTGATGCCGCCGGCCGCCATCCCCGCGGCGGCGACGGCGAGCATCTCCCAGCCGGTCATCGCCTCGAGCCTGGCACGACACGCGGCGCCGCCGACGCGAACGGGGGTGTGACCCGCCTCATGCCCGGCGACGGCCTACGACCCGGGCCTACGACCCGGGCGTACTACCCGGGCGACGGATCCCTCCTCAGTCCTTCCGGCCGGCGTCCACCAGGCGCAGCACGACGACGCCCTCCTCGTCGGAGGCGTCGAGGTCGACCTCCACGTCGAGGCCCCAGTCGTGGTCGCCGGCCGGGTCGTCGACGATCTGCCGGACCCGCCAGACGCCGGGTCCGCTCTTGTCCCAGATCAGCAGCGCGGGCCCGCGGGCGTCCGCGCCGGTGTTCACCTCCGCGTGCTCGGCGAAGTAGGCCTGCACCACCTCGCCCCAGCGGTCGGCGTCCCAGCCCGAGCCGGCGTCGAGCTCACCGAGGTCGTACCACCGGCGGCGCGCCCAGAGCTCGACCCGGCGGAACAGCGCGTTGCGCACCATCGCGGTGAACGCCCGCTCGTTGCCGGTGAGCGGCCGCGGCCGGACCGGCACCGCGACCGGCTCGTCCAGCGGCTGGTCGGAGCTGGTCAGCTGCTCCCACTCGTCGAGCAGGCTGGAGTCCACCTGCCGCACCAGCTCGCCCAGCCACTCCACGAGGTCGGTGACCTCCTCGGTGCGGGCGGCCGCCGGGACGCCGGAGCGCAGCGCCTTGAACGCGTCGGAGAGGTAGCGCAGCACCGCGCCCTCCGCGCGGGTCAGCCCGTAGGTGTTGACGAACTCGCGGAAGGTGAACGCCCGCTCCCACATCTCCCGGACGACGGACTTCGGCGAGAGGTGCGCGTCGGCGGCCCACGGGTTGCTGCGCACGTACACCTCGAAGGCGTGCTCGAGCAGTTCCTCGAGCGGCTTGGGGTAGGTGACGTCGTCGAGCAGCTCGATCCGCTCGTCGTACTCGACGCCCTCGGCCTTCATCTGCGCCACGGCCTCACCGCGCGCCTTGTTCAGCTGCGCGGCCAGGATCTGCCGCGGGTCGTCGAGCGTGGCCTCGATGACGCTGACGACGTCCAGCAGATAGGTGTCGCCGGCCGGGTCCAGCAGCTCGATGGCGGCCAGCGCGAAGGTCGACAGGGGCTGGTTGAGCGCGAAGTCCGGCGGCAGGTCGACCGTCAGCCGGTACCGGCGGCCGTCGGCGTCCGGGTGCTCGAGCCGCTCCAGGACGCCGGCCTGCAGCAGCGAGCGGGCGATGCCGACGGCCTCGCGGATGTGCCGCAGCTGGCGCTTGCGCGGCTCGTGGTTGTCGGTGAGCAGCCGCCTCATGGCGACGAACGGGTCGCCCGGGCGGTCGACGACGTCGAGGACCATCGCCGTCGACACCCGCATGTTGCTGGTGAGCGGCTCGGGGTCGGCCTCCACCAGCCGCTTCATGGTGGCCTCCGACCACGGCACCATGCCCTCGGGCACCTTGCGCCGGACCAGCTTGCGGCGCTTCTTCGGGTCGTCGGCGACCTTGGCGAACTGCTTGAGGTTCTCCACCTCGTGCTCGGGCGCCTGGACGACGACGGTGCCGGCGGTGTCGTAGCCCGCCCGCCCCGCCCGGCCGGCGATCTGGTGGAACTCGCGGGCGTTGAGCAGCCGGGTACGGGTGCCGTCGTACTTGGACAGCGCGGAGAAGACGACGGTCCGGATCGGCACGTTGATGCCGACGCCGAGGGTGTCGGTCCCGCAGATGACCTTGAGCAGGCCGGCCTGGGCCAGCTGCTCCACCAGCCGCCGGTACTTGGGCAGCATCCCGGCGTGGTGGACGCCGATCCCGTGGCGGACCAGCCGCGACAGCGTCGTCCCGAAGGCGGACGTGAACCGGAAGCCGCCGATCGTCTCGGCGATCGCCGCCTTCTCCTCCTTGGTGCACACGTTGACGCTCATCAGCGCCTGCGCCCGCTCCAGCGCCGAGGCCTGGGTGAAGTGGACGACGTAGACCGGCGCCTGCCGGGTGTCCAGGAGCTCCTGGATCGTCTCGTGCATCGGCGTGGTCGCGTAGTAGTGGTGCAGCGGCACCGGCCGCTCGGCGTTGGCCACCAGCGCGGTCGGCCGCCCGGTCCGGCGGGTGAGGTCCTCGCGCAGCGCGGTGACGTCGCCGAGCGTGGCGCTCATCAGCAGGAACTGCGCCCTGGGCAGCTCCAGCAGCGGCACCTGCCAGGCCCAGCCGCGGTCGGGGTCGCCGTAGAAGTGGAACTCGTCCATGACCACGAGGCCGACGTCGGCGTCCGCACCCTCGCGCAGCGCGGTGTTGGCCAGCACCTCGGCGGTGCAGGCGATGATCGGCGCCCCGGCGTTGACGCTCGCGTCGCCGGTGAGCATGCCGACGTTGGCCGCTCCGAACACCCCGCAGAGGGCGAAGAACTTCTCGCTGACCAGCGCCTTGATCGGCGCGGTGTACCAGCTGCGCCGTCCCGCGGCGAGCGCCGCGTACTGCGCCCCGGTGGCGACCAGCGACTTGCCGGAGCCGGTCGGTGTGGCCAGGACGACGTTCGCGCCGCTGACCAGCTCGATCAGCGCCTCCTCCTGCGCCGGGTACAGCGGCGTGCCGCCGGCCTCGGCCCAGGCGGCGAACTGGGTGAACAGGTCGTCGGGGTCGGCGCCCAGCGCGCGCAGGGCGGTGAGGTCGGCGGAGTCGTCGAGGAGGGGCGGGGCGGTCGCGGTCATCGTGGGGGACAGCGTGCCCGATCGCGGAGACCTTCCCGGGCGCCACCCCGGGCGGACGGCACCGGACGGCGGCGCCTGGTGATGCGCCGGCAGCTCCCGGTCGCGCTCCCCGCGCGGGCGTCGGTCCCGCGGGCGGCCCGAGGTCGGGTTCCGCGCGGCGTGCGCCGGGTAGGCGGCGGGGAGGACGCCGGGCCGACGGGGCCCCGGCGCACGCTGATCCGCCGGAGGAGCGCCATGTCGTCACCCCGACCCGAGTCCCAGCCCGCCCAGCAGCAGGACGTCCCCGGCACGCTCGGGGAGATGACCCCCAGGCCCGACCACGGCGAGGAGAGCTACCGCGGGTCGGGCCGGCTGGCCGGCAAGGCGGCGGTGATCACCGGCGGCGACAGCGGCATCGGCCGGGCGGTCGCCATCGCCTTCGCCCGCGAGGGCGCCGACGTGCTCATCTCCTACCTGAACGAGCACGAGGACGCGCAGGACACGGCGACGTACGTGGAGCAGGCCGGCCGGAAGTGCGTGCTCGTCGCCGGCGACCTCGCCGACCGGGCGCACGCCAAGACGATCGTGCCCACGGCGGTGGAGGCGTTCGGGAAGATCGACGTCCTGGTCAACAACGCCGCGTTCCAGATGAGCCACGAGTCGATCGAGGAGATCTCCGACGAGGAGTGGGACCACACCCTCGCGCTCAACCTCTCGGCGATGTTCACCCTGTGCAAGGACGCCGTCCCGCACATGCAGCCGGGGGCCTCGATCATCAACTCGTCGTCGGTGAACTCCGACCAGCCCAGCCCGCACCTGATCGCCTACGCCATGACCAAGGCCGGCATCGCCAACTTCACCGCCTCGCTGGCCCAGATGCTCGCGGAGAAGGGCATCCGGGCCAACAGCGTCGCTCCGGGCCCGGTCTGGACGCCGCTGATCCCGGCGACCATGCCCGAGGAGAAGGTGGAGAGCTTCGGGGAGCAGGTGCCGATCGGCCGCGCCGCCCAGCCCGCCGAGCTGGCCCCGGTCTACGTGATGCTGGCCGGCGACGAGGCCTCCTACGTCTCCGGCGCCCGGGTCGCGGTCACCGGCGGCAAGCCGATCCTCTGACGAGGACCCCGGTGCCCCCCTCCGCTCGCAGGCTCGCGGCGGGACCCTGCACCGGGGCGCTCCATCACGTCGCCAGGGCGGAGGCGAGCCGGGCGATGTCGGCGGGGCGGACGCGGCAGCAGCCGCCGACCAGCCGCGCGCCGGCGGCCACCCAGCCCGGCACCGCGGCGGCGTCGATCCCGGGCGAGCCGGTCCAGCGGCGGGCCGCGGCGTCCCAGGCCTCGCCGCTGTTGGGGTAGGCCACCAGCGGCTTGCCGGCCGCGGCCGCGGCGGCCAGCGTGGGCCCGACGGCGGACGGCGCGGTGCAGTTGACCCCGACGGCGACCACCTCGTCGACGCCGGCCACCAGCGCGTACACGTCGGCGGCCGGCTCGCCCCGCCGAGTGCGCGGCACGCCGTCGGCGTCGAGCACCGTGGTCAGCGACAGCCAGATGGGCACCCCGAGGCGCACCGCCTCGGCGACCAGGGCGCCCGCCTCGGCGGCCGCGGGCACGGTCTCGCAGGCCAACACGTCGGCCCCGGCCTCGGCGAGCAGCCGCATCCGCGGCCGGTGGAAGGCGCGCAACGCGGCCACGTCCAGCTCGGCCACGTAGGCGCCGGTGTACTCCGACCCGTCGGCCAGCACCGCGCCGTACGGGCCGACCGACCCCGCGACCCAGCCCCCGCCCTGCCCCTCCCGGGCCAGGGCGACCGACGACGCGATCAGCCGCCGCGCCCGGCGCGCGTCCACCCCGGCGGCCTCGAACCCCTCGACGGAGGCCTGGTAGCTGGCCGTCGTCGCGACCTGCGCCCCGGCCGCGGCGAAGGCGGCGTGCGCCGCGACCACCGCTGCCGGGTCGTCGCGCAGCAGCCGGGCCGACCACAGCGCCGAGGACAGGTCGTGGCCCTGCGCCTCCAGCTGGGTGGCCAGCCCGCCGTCGAGCACGACCGGGCCGGCGGCCAGGGCGGCGGCCAGGGGGAGGGACTCCGTCGCCGTCATGACCGCGGCGGGGGTGCCGACCGCGGAACGGCGGCGCGGCTGAGCGCCACCGCCACCATCACCGGCAGCACCCCGAACACGGTGACCGCGTAGAGCCCGCCGCTCAGCGCGGTGAGCACCCCCGTCGTCCCGTCGCTGAGCGACCAGCCGAGTCCGATCAGCGGCAGCGTGACCACTGCGGTGCCCAGGACGGCGGACAGCTGCGCCGGCCAGCCGAGCCGGCGCGTCGCCAGGCCCGCACCCAGCGCCGCGGCGAAGGTCAGCAGTCCGTCGACGTCGGGCACGCCGGTCGCCCCGGTGTCGCCGAGGGCGCCGACCAGCAGGTCGTGCCAGCCGAGCAGCACCGCGGCGACGGCGGTCAGCACCACCCAGACGCCCGCGGCCGTGCGGGACCCGAGCCGGTCGGGGCGCACCAGGCCGGTGGCCGCGCCCAGGCACACGAGGGCCGCGCCGGTCACCAGGGCGAGCAGCGAGTGCGCGACGTGGGCGACGTGCCACCCCGAGGCCGTGCGGCTCGGCAGCGGCCACCCCCGGGCCGCCGAGACGCAGGCGGCGACGGTGAGGAGGGCCGCCGCCCGGGCGAGGACGAGGGGGGAGCGGACCCGGGAGGCCGGGTCGGCCGCGGTCATGCGCGGCAGCGTGGCACGCGGACGGCGTTCCGCGCGCCCCGGGCCCGTCGCCCGGGACACGGGATCAGCGCGGCGGCACCCGAACCGGTCGCGGACCGCACGCCGCGGCGGCGGCGGGCGGCACGCTGCGCCAGGATGATCACGTGCCTGCCGCGGACGACGCCGCCGGCGACCTCGCGGTCACCGGTTCCGTCGTCGTGCCCGCCGCCGCGCTCGGCTGGCGGTTCTCCCGGTCCTCGGGTCCCGGCGGGCAGGGCGTCAACACCGCCGACTCCCGGGTCGAGCTGTCGGTCGCCCCGCTGGAACTGCCGGGACTGACCGCGACGCAGCGGCAGCGGCTGGCCGAGCGGCTCGGCGGCCGGCTGGTGGACGGCGTCCTGACGGTGGCCGCGAGCGAGCACCGCCAGCAACTGCGCAACCGGCAGGCGGCCCGCGAGCGGCTGGCCGCCGTCCTGCGCGCCGCGCTCGCCGCGCCGCCTCCGGCCCGCCGCCGGACGAGGCCGACGAAGGGCTCCCAGGAACGGCGGATCCAGGCCAAGAAGGAGCGCGGGCAGCTCAAGAAGCAGCGCCGCTCCTGGGACTGACCGCCGCCCGCCGGCGCTCGAGGAACGCCCGCTCGGTGGCGTTGCCGGCGAGCTCGATCGCCTCGCCGTAGGCGGCCGCAGCTGCCTCCGGCCGGCCCAGCCGCCGCAGCAGGTCGGCCCGGACGGCCGCCCGCAGGTGGTGACGGGGGAGGTCGAGCTCCTCGACCAGCGCCAGCGCCGCCGCCGGGCCCTCGACCTCGCCCACCGCGACCGCCCGGTTGAGCGCGACCACGGGGCTCGGCGTCAGCACCAGCAACTGGTCGTAGAGGGCCAGCACCTGCCGCCAGTCGGTGTCCGCGGCCGTCGGGGCGTCGCTGTGGACCGCCTGGATCGCCGCCTGCACCTGGTAGGGCCCGGGTGCGCCCCGGCGCAGGCAGCGGCGGACCAGGTCCTGTCCCTCGGCCACGAGTGCGGTGTCCCACCGGCGGCGGTCCTGCTCGGCCAGCGGCACCAGCTCGCCCTCGGGGGTGGTCCGGGCCGGGTGCCGGGACTCGACCAGCAGCATCAGCGCCAGCAGCCCCAGCACCTCCGGCTCGTCGGGCATCAGCTCGGCCAGCTCCCGGCCCAGCCGGACGGCCTCGGCGCAGAGGTCGGGGCGCACCAGCCGGTCGCCGGTCGAGGCCGTGTGCCCCTCGGTGAAGACCAGGTAGACGACGGCCAGGACGCCGCCCAGCCGGTCGGGCAGGTCGGCCTCGGCCGGCACCCGGTAGGGGATCCGGGCGGCCCGGATCTTGGTCTTGGCCCGGACCAGCCGCTGCGCCATCGTCGCCTCGGGCACGAGGAAGGCGTGCGCGATCTCCGCGGTGGTCAGCCCGCCGACCAGCCGCAGGGTCAGCGCCACCCGGGCGGCCGGGGCCAGGGCGGGGTGGCAGCAGGTGAAGAGCATCCGCAGCCGGTCGTCGCGCACGGCGCCCTCCTCGGGCGGCGGGTCGGGGTCGTGCAGCAGGGCCGCGGCGCGGTGGCGGACGTCGCGGGAGGACTCGCGCCGCAGCCGGTCGATGGCCCGGTTGCGCGCGGTGGTGACGATCCAGCCGGCCGGGCTCGGCGGCACGCCCTCGGCCGGCCACCGCGCGACCGCGGTGGTGAACGCGTCCTGCACCGCCTCCTCGGCGGCGTCGATGTCGCCGAGGAGGCGGGTGAGGACGGCGACCGCGCGGCCGGAGCTCTCGCGGAAGACCTGCTCGACCGCCGTGAGCGGCGTCCCGGCGGTCTCCGGCTCCCCGGTCACGACGCGGCGGCCGGCCCGGGGCTGTCCTGGAAGGGTCGGACCTCGATCGGCAGCGGCGCCAGGACCCGCGCCAGCCTGCGCCCCCACTCCAGGGCCGCGTCGAGGTCGGCGGCCTCGATCACGGTGAACCCGCCGACGTGCTCCTTGGCCTCCACGTACGGGCCGTCGGTCATCAGCACGTCGTCCCCGGTGGTGCGCAGCACCGTCGCGGTCTCCGGCGGGTGCAGCCCGCCCGCGAAGACCCACGCGCCGGCGTCCTGCATCTCCCGGTTGAGCACCGCGAGGTCCCGCATGACCGGCTCCAGGAACTCGGGCGGGGGCACCTCGCCGTCGGGCTGGTAGATCGTGAGCAGGTACTGCGGCATGACGCCCTCCTCGGGTCGGCGGCCGGCCCCTCGCCGGCCGCTCACCCCCTGTACGAACGGGGGAGCCCCGGATCGACACCCGCCTCCCGGTCAGGTCGCCGGGGGGCGGACGACCAGCCAGATCCGCAGCGCCCCGTCGGCCGTCTGCAGCTCGCGGTCGACGTCGAAGCCGGACTTCCGCAGGAACCGCACGCCGGCCCAGGTCCAGACCGCGGCCGCGGCCGGCGTCCCCTCGGCGTCGCAGCGCTCGAGCACCGGCGCCAGCAGCGCGCCGCCGTAGCCGCGGCGCCGGCTGCTGGGCCGGGTGCCCAGGTGGGCCAGCCACCAGTGCGGCCCGGCCGGGCGGGCGGCGTCGAGCAGCTCGCGGGTGCGCGCCACCCGGTCGGCGCACGGACCGGTGATGTGCGGGAGCTCGCGGGCCAGCGCGGCGCGGACGTCGGCGGGCACCGGCCGGGTGCCGGCCGCGCCGGCCGGGGCCTCCCAGGCGGCCACGGCGGTGACGTCCTCGGTGACCCAGCCGGTGCCGGCCGAGACGGCGCGGTGGCCGGCGTCGAGCTCGTGCAGCCGGGTGAGCCGCTGCACCCGCCCGTCATCCGGCAGCGCCCACCGGGCCCACCGCGAGTCGGCGAGGGCGACGGTGAGCGTGGCGGCGATCCGCGGCACGTCGCGCTGCTCGGCGGGGCGGACCGACGGGGCCCCGATCTGCACGGTCGTCCCCGGTCCGGTCACCCGCTCATCCCACCACCCGGCCCGCCCCGGGCGGCCGACGGGACCGCGCCGGCCGCCCGGGAGCGGGTCAGCCGAGCGCCGCCTTGACCTCCTTCGCGAGGTCCTCGATCAGCCCGCTGTAGCGGTCGCACATGCCACCCAGCCAGAACAGCCCGTGGATCTGCCCGTCGTAGCGGCGGACGGTGGCCGTCCCGCCGGCCTTCTGCAGCAGCTCGGCGTACCGCTCGCCCTCGTCGCGCAGCGGGTCGAACTCCATGGTGGCGACGAACGCGGGCGGCAGGCCGGAGAGGTCCTCGGCGCGGGCGGGGGAGGCGTAGGGCTCGCTGCGCCGGGCCTCGTCGGGGACGTAGTGGTCGCGGAACCAGCGCATCGTGTCGGCGGTCAGCAGGTAGCCCTCGCCGTTGTCCCGGTAGGAGTCGGTCTCCATCGACGCCAGGTCGGTGACCGGGTAGATCAGCGCCTGCAGCGCGATCGCCGGGCCGCCCCTGTCCCGGGCCATCAGCGCGACGACGGCGGCCAGGTTGCCGCCGGCGCTGTCGCCCGCGACGACCAGGCCGGGGGGCTCGGTGCCCAGTTCGTCGATGTGCTCGGCGACCCACGCGGTCACCGCGTAGCAGTCGTCGGCGGCCGCCGGGTAGGCCGACTCCGGCGCCAGCCGGTACTGCGCGGAGACGACCACGCAGCCGGTGGCGTCGGCCAGCGCCCGGCACGGGGCGTCGACCACCTCGATGTTGCCGATCACCCAGCCGCCGCCGTGGAAGTAGACGATCGCGCCCCGCGGGGAGCCGTTCGGCCGGTAGATGCGGACGGGCAGCGACCCGGCGGGCCCCGGAACGGTGCGGTCGCCCACCGCGGCCACCTGCACGAGGTCGCCCTGCATCTCGCGGAACGAGTTGGCCATGTCCCGCGCCTGGGACACCGACAGCTGCGAGATGTCCGGGGCGCCCTGCGCCTCCATGGCGGCGAGCAGGGCCTGGACCTGGGGGTCGACGGGCATGGTCTCTCCTGACCTCGGTGTCGGGCGTCCCGTCACCCACGGACGGGACACGGCTTTGTAACGCAGGTCACGCACCGGAGGCCAGACCGCACACGCCGCCGCCGGAGGGTGTGAGGGCCCCGGAACCCAGGCTTGACGCCGGTGCCGCCGACGGGAAACGGGGGTCGCCGACGCTCGTCCCGTGACCGCGACCGCTCTCCCCGGAGTCCTGGCAGGAGTGGGCCCGCGCACCCGCACCACCCAGACGCACTGCCCCTACTGCTCGCTGCAGTGCGGGATCACGATGACCGCCGGCGACCGCCCAGCCACCCTCCAGCCGGCCGACTTCCCGACCAACCGCGGCGGCCTGTGCTCCAAGGGCTGGTCGGCGACCGAGCTGCTCGACCACCCGGAGCGACTGACCCGCCCGCTGGTCCGCGCCGTGCCCGGCGACCGCACCAGCCCGCTCGTGGAGTCGACCTGGGACGAGGCGCTCGGCCGCGTGGTGGCCGCGATCGAGCGGACCCAGGCGACGCACGGCCGCGACGCCGTCGGCTGCTTCGGCGGGGGTGGGCTGACCAACGAGCAGGCCTACCAGTTCGGCAAGTTCGCCCGGGTCGCGCTGCGCACCTCCGCCATCGACTACAACGGCCGGTTCTGCATGTCGTCGGCGGCGGGCGCGGCGCTCCGCGCGTTCGGCCTGGACCGCGGGATGCCGTTCCCGCTGGCCGACATCGCCGCCGCCGACGTCGTCGTGCTGGTCGGCTCCAACCCCGCCGACACGATGCCGCCGGCGATGCAGTACTTCGACGAGGGGCGGGCCCGCGGGGCGCAGCACGTCGTCGTCGACCCCCGGCGGACGGCGACCGCCCGCAACGCCGCCCTGCACCTGCAGGCGCTCCCCGGCACCGACCTGGCCCTGGCCAACGGGTTGCTGCACATCGCGATCGCCGAGGGCCTGGTCGACGAGGCCTACGTGGCCGCGCGCACCACCGGGTTCGACGACGTCCGCGCCGGGGTGGCCGCGTACTGGCCGGACCGCGTGGAGCGGCTGACCGGTGTCCCGGTCAAGGACCAGCGGCGCACCGTCTTCGCCCTGGCCCGCGCCGAGCGGGCGATCGTGCTCACCGCCCGCGGCGCCGAGCAGCACCGCAGCGGCACCGACACCGCCCAGGCGTGGATCAACCTGGCGCTGGCCCTCGGTCTGCCCGGCCGGGAGGGCAGCGGCTGGGCCACGGTCACCGGCCAGGGCAACGGGCAGGGCGGCCGGGAGCACGGGCAGAAGGCCGACCAGCTGCCCGGGTACCGGAAGATCACCGACCCCGCGGCCCGCGCCCACGTGGCGGCGGTCTGGGGCGTCGACCCCGACGACATCCCCGCACCCGGGCGCAGCGCCTTCGAGCTGCTCGACGCGCTCGGCACCGAGGGCGGGGTGCGGACGATGCTGGTGCTCGCCTCCAACGTCGCGGTCTCCGCCCCTGACGCCCGCCGGGTCGTCAGCCGGCTGCGCGACCTGGACTTCCTCGCCGTCAGCGACTTCTTCCTCTCCGAGACCGCCGAGCTCGCCGACGTCGTCCTGCCCAGCGCCATGTGGGCCGAGGAGGACGGCACCATGACCAACCTCGAGGGGCGGGTCATCCGCCGTCGTCGCGCCCTCGACCCGCCCGCCGGCGTCCGCGACGACCTGCAGCTGCTCGCCGAGCTGGCGGCGCGGCTGGGTGCGGGCGACAAGTTCTCCGCCGACCCGGAGACGGTCTTCGCCGAGCTCGGCCGGGCCAGCGCCGGGGGAGCGGCCGACTACTCCGGCATCAGCTACCGCCGGATCGACGAGGAGCAAGGCGTCTTCTGGCCCTGCCCGGCGCCGGCCGGCGACGGCCCCCGGCACCCCGGCACCCCGCGGCTGTTCGCCGAGCGGTTCGCCACCCCCGACGGCCGCGCGCGGTTCCTGCGGGTGGAGCACGTCGAGGCGCACGAGCGCCCCGACGCCGAGTACCCGTACGTGCTCACCACCGGCCGGGTGCTCGCGCAGTACCAGTCGGGCACCCAGACCCGCCGCTCCCGGAGCCTGAACCTGATCGCGCCGCTGCCGCGCGCCGAGCTGCACCGCGACCTGGCCCGCCGGCTCGGCATCGGCCCGGACGACGTCGTCGAGCTGGCCACCCGCCGCGGCCGCGCCCGCTTCTCGGCGCACCTGACCGACGACATCCGGCCCGACGTCGTCTTCGCGCCCTTCCACTGGGGCGGTGCGTCGTCGGCCAACGCGCTCACCGACCCGGCACTCGACCCGGTCAGCCGGATGCCCGCCTTCAAGGTCTGCGCGGTCGCGGTCACCCGCGTCGCCGGGCCCGTCGAGAGCCTGCCCGCCCCCGACGCCGCCACCCAGCCCGAGACCCGCCCCCACGAGCTGTCCCCGACGCCGGAACCACGGCAACCGTCCCGAAGGAGGACCCCCCGCGTGAAGAGCACCCCACGCTTCCTGCAAGGCGTCTACCCGATCACCGGCGAGGGCCTGGCCAAGCCCGGCCCGGTCGACCCCGCGCTGCGCTACACCGTGCCCAACGGCGCCAGCGCGCAGGCGCTGTACTTCCGCGGGGGCAACTCCACCGACCAGCTGGTCTACGCGCTCCTCCTGCGCGACGGGGTCCCGATGCGGTGGTTCCCGATCGGCGCCAAGGGCGACGTGCACGTCCCGCTCCGGGTGGTCGAGGACCTGCCCGGCGGCACGCTGGTCGAGCTGCACGCCGCCGCGCCGGTCGGCGTCACCGGCGAGCTCGTGGTCGACCTCGGGCTGGTGGAGGTCTGATGACGGCCGTCCTCGGCGGTCGCCCGGAGGGGCTGACCTCGTTCCGGTTCGACGTCGACGAGTTCGACGACCGCGCCTCGCTGGTCGTCGTCGGCAACGGCATGGCCGGCGCCCGCTTCGTGGAGGAGGTGCTCGAGCGGGGCGGCGGCGAGCAGTTCCGGATCACCGTCTTCGGCGACGAGCCGCACGGCAACTACAACCGGATCATGCTGTCGCCTGTGCTGGCCGGCGAGGAGCACGAGGACGACATCGTCCTCAACAGCCACGACTGGTACGCCGACAACGGCGTCACCCTGCGGGCGGGCGTCCGCGCCGAGCGGATCGACACCGCCGCCAAGGTCGTCCACGCCGCCGACGGCACGCTCACGCCCTACGACCACCTCGTGCTGGCCACCGGGAGCTACTCGTTCATCCCGCCGATGAAGGGTGTCCGGGCCGAGGACGGCGAGCTGCTGCCCGGCGTCTACGGGTTCCGCACCATCGACGAGACCCGCGCGATGCTCGACGCCGTCGGCCGGTGCCGGAAGGCCGTGGTCATGGGCGGCGGCCTTCTGGGGCTGGAGGCCGCCCGCGCCCTGCAGGGCCACGGGCTGCAGGTCGACCTCGTGCACGCGATGCCGTACCTGATGAACATGCAGCTCGACGCTGAGGCCGGCGCCATCCTCAAGAAGAGCGTGGAGTCACTCGGGATCAGCGTCCACCTCGACGTCTTCGCCACCGAGGTGTTCGGCGCCGGCCACGTCGAGGGGGTGGGGCTCGCCGACGGACGGCGGATCGACGCCGACCTGCTCGTCGTGGCCGCCGGCGTGCGGCCGAGCACCGACATCGGCGTCCGCTCCGGTCTGGAGGTGGAGCGCGGCATCGTCGTCGACGACCAGCTGCGCACCGACGACCCGGACGTGTACGCGATCGGCGAGTGCGCCCAGCACCGCGGCGAGGTCTACGGCCTCGTGGCCCCGGCCTGGGAGCACGCGAAGGTGCTGGCCGACGTCCTCACCGGCACCGACCCCGACGCCGAGTACCACGGCAGCCGGACGGCGACGAAGCTCAAGGTGGCCGGCGTCGACGTCGCGGTCATGGGCATCAACACCCCCGAGCGGGACGACGACGAGTTCCTGGTGATCTCCGAGCCCAAGCGCGGGGTGCACCTGTCGGTGGTCATCCGCGACGACAAGCTGGTCGGCGCCACGCTGCTCGGGGACACCCGCAAGGTCGCGTTCCTCACCCAGGCCTTCGACCGCGGGGCGCCGCTGCCCGAGGAGCGGATCCGGCTGCTGGTCGACCTCTCCGACGGGGCCGAGGAGGTCGGCGTCGCCGAGATGCCGGCCACCACCCAGGTGTGCAACTGCAACGGCGTCACGAAGGGCGCGATCTGCGACGTCGTCGCCGACGGGTGCACCGCGCTCGGCGGGGTCATGGACCGCACCCGCGCCGGCAAGGGCTGCGGCTCCTGCAAGTCGCTGGTCAAGCAGATCGTGGAGTGGGCCGCCGACGGCGACCTGACCGAGGACCCGTCGGCGTCCTGGTACGTCCCGGGCATCCCGCTGGCCAAGCCCGAGCTCATCGCCGCCATCCGGGAGCAGGACCTCCGCAGCGTCTCGGCCGTCTTCGCCGCGCTCGCCCCCGGCGGCAAGGACGACGCGAAGTCGAAGATGGGCCTGACCTCGCTGCTGAAGATGCTGTGGGGGCACGACTTCGTGCCCGAGAAGGACGGCGAGTTCATCAACGACCGGGTGCACGCCAACATCCAGCGCGACGGCACGTTCTCCGTCGTCCCGCAGATGAAGGGCGGCGTCACCACCCCGGCCCAGCTGCGCCGGATCGCCGACGTCGCCGAGAAGTACGAGGTGCCGATGGTCAAGGTGACCGGCGGCCAGCGGATCGACCTGCTCGGCGTCCGCAAGGAGGACCTGCCGGCGATG
This sequence comes from Geodermatophilus sp. CPCC 205506, assembly GCF_051383635.1. NCBI lineage: Bacteria > Bacillati > Actinomycetota > Actinomycetes > Geodermatophilales > Geodermatophilaceae > Geodermatophilus > Geodermatophilus sp. CPCC 205506. The sequence continues at coordinate 16,851 of NZ_JALPKP010000044.1, forward strand.
TGGTCGGACCTCGGCATGCCGTCGGGGTACGCCTACGGCAAGAGCATGCGCACGGTGAAGACCTGCGTGGGCAGCGACTTCTGCCGGTTCGGCCTCGGTGACTCCACCCAGCTCGGCATCGACCTGGAGAGCCGGTTCCAGGGCATCGAGAGCCCGGCGAAGATGAAGCTCGCCGTCGTCGGCTGCCCCCGCAACTGCGCCGAGGCCTACGTCAAGGACGTCGGCGTCGTGGCGGTCGGCAACGGGAAGTGGGAGGTCTACGTCGGCGGCGCCGCCGGGGCCACCGTCCGCAAGGGCGACCTGCTGGCCACCGTGGACTCCCCGGAGGCGGTGGTGACCCTCGCCGGCCGGTTCATGCAGTACTACCGGGAGAACGCCAACTGGCTCGAGCGCACCTACGACTTCGTGCCCCGCATCGGGCTGGAGAAGATCAAGCAGGTGCTGCTGGAGGACAGCGAGGGCATCGTCGCCGAGCTGGACGCGAACATGCAGCGGTCGATCGACGCCTACACCGACCCGTGGGGCCAGGACGCCGCCGAGCCGGCCACGCCCGGCCAGTTCCGCCCGTCCCTCCCGCTGATCCCGCTGCCGAAGGTGCCGGTCCGATGAGCCTCACCGACATGCGCACGACGACCGAGCACGCCGTGGGCCGCGTCGAGGAGGTGCCGCCGGGGGAGGGCCGGGCGTTCGTCGCCGGGGAGGTGCAGGTCGCCGTGTTCCGGCTGCGCGACGGCTCGCTGCACGCCACCCAGGCGGCCTGCCCGCACGCCGGCGGACCGCTCGCCGACGGGCAGACCGACGTCGACGTGCTGGTCTGCCCGCTGCACCTGTACGCCTACCGGTGGTCCGACGGCGCCGCGACGTCCGGCGCCGCCGCGGTGCGGGTGTACCCGGTCCGCGAGGTCGACGGGCTCCTGGTCGTCGAGGTGTAGCGGCGACCGCTCGTGATCATGGGGTCGTCGCCGCCCTCCGCGGAGTGTCCGCCTGTGTCGGCGTCGACAACCCATGATCACGCGGGGGACGGTCGTCAGGCGGGCCGCGCCTCGAGCACGTGCACCCCGGCGCCGGTCGGGACGTCGCGCGTGAGGCGCAGCCCCGCCGCGTCGAGCAGGGCGGCGTACTCGGCCGCGGTCCGCTCCCGGCCGTGCAGCAGGACCAGCATGTGCAGGTCCATGCGCACCGCGGCCGGGTCGTCGACGGCGCGCCCGGGCAGCACGGCCTCGACGACGAGCAGCACCGAGTCCGGTCGCATGGCCGCGCGGCAGGTCCGCAGCACGCGCCGCGCGTCGTCGTCGTCCCAGTCGTGCAGCACGCGGGACAGGACGTAGGCGTCGGCTCCGCCGGGCACCGCGGTGAAGAAGTCGCCACCGACCGCGGGCAGGTCGGAGTCCGCCACCACGCCGGGCTGGTCGAACAGCACAACGTCGGCGGCCGGGATCCGCTCGCGGATGGCGCGCAGCAGGGTCCCGCTGCCGCCGCCGACGTCGACGACCGACGCGAACGGGGTCACGTCGTAGGCGGCGACCACCGCGCCGGCCTCCCGCGCGGACCGGTCGGCCATCGACGCCCGGAAGGCCGCCAGCCGCTCGGGTGCGGCGGCCAGGTGCTCGAAGAACGACCGGCCGTGGACGGCGTCGAAGGGCGTGCCGCCGTCCCGGACGGCGGCGAGCAGCCCGGCGGCCGCCTCGTAGTACAGCTCGGCGCGCGCGGTCACCGCCCCGCGCAGCGAGTCCGGCGTCCCGCTGCGCAGCCACGCGCCGGTCTCCGTCAGGGCGAACCGGCCGTCGGGGAGCTCGTCGAGCACCTCCTCGGCGGCCAGCCCGCGCAGGACCCGGTGCAGCGGCCCGGGCACGGCCCCGACCTCGCCGGCGAGCTCGTCGGCGCTGCGGGGGCCGGCGGCCAGGGCGTCCGGCACGCCCAGGGCGACGCAGACGTGCAGCAGCTGGGTGACCAGGTAGCCGTCGGCGAGCCGGGCCAGCCGGGCGGCTGCGGAGCCGGGCACAGCCGCATGCTGGCACGGCGCCCGGAGGTGGACAACGTGCCCGGGTCAGCGCCCCGCGGGCCGGGCCCGCACGTGCATGCGTTCCCCTTGTGGGCCGAACAGGGTGAGCACCTCGGCCGGCTCCGGGAACGGGTTGGAGAAGGAGTGCGGCACGCGGGTGTCGAACTCGACCACCTCGCCCGCGGAGAGCACGAAGTCCCGGCGGCCGAGCAGCAGCCGCAGTCGCCCGGAGAGCACGTACATCCACTCGAACCCCTCGTGCGTCTTCTGTTCCACGTCCCCGACCCGCGACTTCGGCGGGAACGTCTGCTTGTAGGCCTGCAGCCCGCCGCTCTGCCGGGTCAGCGGCACCATGGTCACGCCGTCGTGTTCGAACGGGCTCTGGTGCACGCGGGGGTCGCCGGCGGCCGGGGCGTCGACCAGCTCGTCGAGCCCCACCTGGAACGCCCGCGCCAGGGGGAGCAGCAGTTCCAGCGTCGGCTTGCGCTGCCCGGCCTCCAGCCGAGAGAGGGTGCTCACCGAGATGCCGGTGGCGCTCGAGACCGCGGCCAGCGTCATGCCGTGCTCCGTGCGCAGCGACCGCAGCCGCGGACCGACCGAGTCGAGGACGTCGTCGAGGGGGAGGTCCGCCGTCTTTGCCATGTCAGCAAGGCTAGTTGTCGGAGCAGCTACGGGCGGTGCACCGTGGTGGCATGAGTGGATACGACGTCGTGGTGATCGGTGGTGGCGCCGCAGGGCTGAGCGGAGCCGTGGCCCTGGCGCGGTCGCGGCGCACGGTGCTGGTCGTCGACGCGGGGCAACCGCGGAACGCGCCGGCGTCCGGCGTGCACAACTACCTGGGCCGGGAGGGCGCTCGCCCCGCCGACCTGCTCGCCGACGGACGGGCTGAACTGGTCGGCTACGGAGGGGTGGTCGTCGACGGCGTGGTCACCGCCGCGCGGCGGGAGGACGACGGGACGTTCCGCGTGGCCCTCGACGGCGATCGGGAGGTGTCGGCACGTCGGCTGCTGGTCACGACCGGCCTCGTCGACGAGTTGCCCGAGCTACCCGGGCTGGCCGAGCGGTGGGGGCGCGACGTGCTGCACTGTCCGTTCTGCCACGGCTGGGAGGTGCGCGACCAGGCCGTCGGCATCCTGGCAACCGGTCCGAACGCGGTGCACCAGGCGCTGCTGTTCCGGCAGCTCAGTGAGGACGTCGTCTTCTTCCGGCACACCGGGCCCGGGCTCGCACCGGAGCAGGCCGAGCAGTTGGCTGCCCGGGGCGTCCGGATGGTCGACGGCGAGGTGACCGGGATCGAGGTGACCGACGACCGGCTCACCGGCGTCCGGCTCGTCACCGGTGAGGTGGTTCCGCGCTCGGCGTTGGTCGTGGCACCGCGCTTCACCGCACGCGCCGGCGTGCTGGAGTCCCTGGGCGCCTCGGCGGTGGACCAGGAGATGGGCGGCTCCGTCGTCGGCAGCGCCGTGCCGGCGGACCCCACCGGAGCGACCTCCGTGCCGGGCGTGTGGGTGGCGGGCAACGTCTCCGATCTCAGCGCGCAGGTCGTGGTCGCCGCCGCCGCCGGGATGCGGGCCGGCGCCATGATCAACGCGGATCTCGTGGCCGAGGACGCCCGCTCGGCCGTCGCGGCGCACCGGAGCGTGGCGGCATGAGGGCGTCCGACCGCGAGTCGTACGACGAGCTCTACCGCTCGGCTCCGGCGCTGTGGAGCGGCCGCCCGAACCGCCAGCTCGTCGTCGAGGCGAGCGAGCTGCGGCCCGGCGCGGCGATGGACGCCGGCTCCGGGGAGGGCGGCGACGCCCAGTGGCTCGCCGAGCGGGGCTGGCGGGTCACCGCGGTCGACTTCTCGACCGTCGCGCTGGAGCGCGCCGCTGCGCTGGCCGCCGCCCGTGGCCTCGGCAACCGGATCGAGTGGCTGCACGCCGATCTGGGCGCCTGGACGCCGCCCGAGGCGGGGTTCGACCTGGTCACGGCGCACTACCTGCACTCGAGCGGAGCCGAGCGCTCGGCGCTGTTCCGGCGGCTCGCCGCCGCCGTCGCGCCGGGCGGGACCCTCCTCGTCGTCGGCCACCTGCTCGACGAGGGCGCCGGCCACGGCCATGGCGAGCACGGGGACGACGGCGAGCGCGGCCAGGGACACCTGCACCAGCACGACCCCGACGCGTTCTACACCGCCGAGGACGTCGCGGCGGTCCTCGACCCCGCGGAGTGGACCGACGTCGTCACCGAGACCCGCGACCGCGACCCGGAGGCCGCCGAGCGGACCGGCAACGCGGTGCCGGACACCGTGCTCGTGGCGCGACGGAGGTCAGGAGGGCGCTAGCCGAGGTCGGCCAGCGCGGCGGCGACCTCGTCGTCCCGCACGAAGCCCAGGGCCAGCAGCCGGTGCACCAGCACGCCCCGGCGGGTCAGCCGCAGGTCGGCCGGGCGCAGCCGGGGCAGCGCCGCGCCGCCGGGCCGAGGCTGGGCCGGGGGCGGGTCGACCAGGCCGGCGCGCTGCAGGTCGGCCACGTCCTCCCGGGCGCCCCAGGCCGTCCACGCCCGCGGGTCGTCGGCCAGCGGGGTCATCGGCAGCGGCAGCCGGTCGCTTCGGCCGACGCCGGCCAGCAGGGTCAGTTGCCGCCAGGACAGCCCGGCGGCCAGCCGCAGCGCGCGGTCCACCAGCGCGACGTCGAGGTCGGGCGAGGCGGCCACCTCGGCCAGCAGGTAGCCCAGGTGCCGCACCCGGCGCTCCTCGACCGACCGGCAGGCCGCGGCGACGACCGCCTCGGCCACCTCGTCGGCCGGGGACCGCCCGCCGGCCCGCGGGGTGAAGAAGTCGTCGTCGCGCAGCCGCCGGCCGCCCTGCGCCAGCGACGCGCCGTGCTCGACGGCGAAGGCCAGGGCGGCGCCGGCGCGGGCGCGCTCGCGCGGCAGTGCCAGCGCCGCGGCCCCCTCGGCCGCCGTCCGGAGGGTGCCGGCCAGCCGGTCGTCCAGGCGGACCGCCGTCGCCGGCCCCGAGCCGGGGAAGACCACCGCGGCCGCGGCCCGGCTCATCGAGCCGGCGACCACCGCGCCGGCCTCCAGCAGGGCACGGCCGGTGGCGGGGGAGTCCTCGGTGGCGGTCACGCGGTGATCTTCGCCGGTCCGGTGCCGCCCGTGCACCCGGTGGACGGCGCCCTCACCACAGCGGGTCAGCGACGGTGAGCACAACGGAACACGAGTTCATCCCGGCAGCAACGGCCGGGGAACGACCGGCAGCCACCGTCGGTGCCATGGCCGCCCCCACCCCCACCGCTCCGCCGACGACCGCGCCGGTCGCCGCCCCGGCCCGCTCGTCGGGCCGCTGGATCGACGACTGGCGCCCGGAGGACCCCGCCTTCTGGGAGTCCACCGGCAAGCCGGTCGCCCGCCGCAACCTGTTCTTCTCCGTCTTCTCCGAGCACATCGGCTTCTCCATCTGGAGCCTGTGGTCGGTGCTCGTGCTGTTCCTGCCCGAGGCGGTGTACGGCATCGACCCGGCCGGGAAGTTCCTGCTGACCACGCTGCCGACCGCTCTGGGCGCCTTCGTCCGGCTGCCGTACACCTTCGCCGTCGCCCGGTTCGGCGGGCGCAACTGGACCATCGTCAGCGCCTCGCTGCTGCTCGTGCCGACGATCGCGACCGCCGTCGTCCTGGAGCCCGGCGTCTCCTACACGACGCTGCTGGTGGTCAGCTGCCTGGCCGGTGTGGGCGGCGGCAACTTCGCCAGCTCGATGGCCAACATCAACGCCTTCTACCCCGACCGGCTCAAGGGCTGGGCGCTCGGCCTCAACGCCGGCGGCGGGAACCTCGGCGTCCCGGTGATCCAGCTCGTCGGCCTGCTCGTGCTGGCCACCGTCGGCGCCCAGTACCCGCGGCTGGTGCTGCTCGTCTACATCCCGCTGATCGTGGCCGCCGCCATCGGCGCGGCGCTGCTCATGGACAACCTGACGACGGCGCGCAACCAGCCCCGCGCGATGCGGGAGGCGACCCGCGAGCCGCACACCTGGATCATGTCGTTCCTCTACATCGGCTCCTTCGGCTCGTTCATCGGTTTCGGGTTCGCCTTCGGCCAGGTGCTGCAGAACCAGTTCACCGCCGACTTCGCCACCCCGCTGGCCGCGGCCGCCCTCACCTGGCTGGGCCCGCTGCTGGGCTCGCTGATCCGCCCGCTCGGCGGCTCGCTGGCCGACCGCTTCGGCGGCGCCCGCATCACCTTCTGGAACTTCGTCGCCATGGCCCTCGGCGCCGCGACCGTGTGGACGGCGAGCCAGCTGGAGTCGCTGCCGCTGTTCGTCGTCGGCTTCGTCACGCTGTTCGTGCTCAGCGGCATCGGCAACGGCTCGACCTACAAGATGATCCCGGCGATCTTCCGGACCCAGGCGCAGCAGCAGGTGGCCGACGGCGGGGACGGCGCGGCCGCCGACCGGCACGCGCTGCGGATGTCGGGCGCGCTGATCGGGATCGCCGGCGCGGTCGGTGCCTTCGGCGGCGTGCTGGTCAACCTGGCCTTCCGCCAGTCGTTCCTGACCACCGGCACCGGCGACTCCGCCTACCTGGTGTTCATCGCCTTCTACGTCGCGTGCCTGGTCGTCACCTGGGTGGTCTACCTGCGCCCGCGCGCCCCGATGGCCGGCGTCTGAGCCGCCGTGATCATGGGGTTGTTGCCGGCCCGCGCGGCGTGTCCTCGCGTGTCGCCGGGAACAACCCCATGATCAACGGGGGAGCGCGGGCGCAGGCAGCGGGCTCAGAGCTTCAGCCGGTAGCCGCGCTTCACGACGGTCTCGACCAGCGGCGCACACAGCGCGGCACGCAGCCGGGTCACGGCCATCTCCACCGCGTGCCCGTCGCCGCCGCCGGGCAGCCCCCGCACCAGCTCCGGGCGGGACACCACCGCACCCGGCCGCGCGGCCAGCGCCCGGAGTACCGCCATCGGACCGGGCGCGAGCTCCACCAGCCGGCCGTCCACGACCACCGCGTGGCCGCGCACCTGGACGTCGTGCTCCCCGACCCGCAGGACCGGGTCGCGCTCCGGCAGCCGGGCGACCACCTCCCGCGCCAGCGCGCCCAGCCGCGAGCGCTCCGGCTGCACCGACGGGATCCCCACCGACTCCAGCGGCCCGGCGGTCACCGGACCCACCGCCACCGCGAGGACGCCGCCGCTCAGCGCGGCCACCAGGTCCTCCCGCTGCCCCAGCTCCTCGGCGACGGTCAGCAGGCTGGCCGCGGCCGGCGCGCTGGTGAAGGTCACCGCGTCGATCCCGCCGGCGACGATCGCGCCCACCAGCCGGCGCACCGGGCCGACGTCCTCGGGCAGCACCCAGCGGTAGACCGGCACGGTCAGCACGTCCGCGCCCGCGGCCCGCAGCGCGTCGACGAACTCCGGCAGCGGGTCGCCGTGCAGCTGGACGGCGATCCGCCGACCGGCCAGCGGACCCTCCGCGCCCGACAGCAGGTGCTCGAGCACCTCCGCCGACGACTCGGACGCCGGCGACCAGGCGTCGATCAGCCCGCCGCCGCGGATCGCCCCGCGGGCCTTGGGACCACGGGCCAGCACCCGGGTGCCGGTCAGGTGCGCGACGAGGGGGAGGTCCCAGGCGTCGGCGGCCTCCAGCCAGCCGCGAAACCCGACGCCGGTGGTGGCGACGACGAGGTCGACCGGCCGCTCGAGGACCTGGCGGGTCGCGGCCACCAGCTCGGTGTCGTCGGCGAGCGGGACGATCCGGATCGCCGGTGCGTACACCACCCGGGCGCCACGGCGGGCCAGCAGCGCGCCGAGCTCCTCGCGACGGCGGGCAGCAGTGACCGCGACGGTGTAGCCGGCCAGCGGCAACAGCTCGCCGTCGGCCTCGGGCGCGGTCTCACTCACGGGCATCCCCCTGGTCGTACGTCTGCACGGCCGGTCCGCGTGCCGGCCGGCGCCCCCCATGGTGCGTCGTCCTCGTTGCGGGCATGTGTCGTCCCAGGTACGGCGGCGCGTGGGGGCCGTTCAGCCCGGTCCGGCGGTGCCGTCGAGGCGGATGTCGGCACGTTCCCGGGTGCACTCCGCGGCGAACGCGGTCGCCTCGGTGCCCTGCCAGCTTCGCCACTCCGGCGCGAACGCGGCGCCGTCCCGGGCCAGGCCGCGGGCCAGCCGCACGTCGGCCGGCGCCTCCACCCAGATCCGCAGCACCGCCCACGGGTCGACCGCGCGCGGGCAGCTGCCGCAGCCCTCGACGACGAGCACCCCGCCGGGCGGGACGGTCGTCGGCTCGGCCTCGAAGCGGCCGGCGGCCCAGTCGTAGCGGTGGTAGGCGCCGGGGGAGTCCCCGGCCAGCGGGCGCAGCACGCCCGCGGCGAGGCGGGCGAAGGCGCCGGTGAGCGACCAGTCGGCGTACAGGTCGTCCATGTGGACGACGGTGCCGCCGAGCTCGGCCGCCAGCCGGCCGGCCAGCGTGGTCTTGCCCGACCCGGCCGGCCCGTCCACGCAGACCAGCCGGGTCCGCCCGAGCCGGGGGCCGGCGGCCCGCACCCGCGCGGCGATCGCCGGGACGGCGCTCAGCGGGCCGACGCGGTCCACGTCGGCACCGCACCGCCGGACCCGACGACGAGGCCCCGGCTGGCCAGCAGCCGCAGGTGGGCGTCGGTCTCGGTGACCGCGAAGATCCGCATCCGCCGGGCGTACTGGTCCCACGGCCGCGACCAGGTGAGGAGGCCGGCCAGCTGCCACGGCGTGCTGTGCGGGTGGTCCCGGACGGCGGCCAGCAGCTCGGCCAGCCGGTGCTCGTGGTGCTCGCGCAGCTGGAGGGTCCGGTCGGCCAGCCCGCGGAAGCGCCACTCGTGCGCGGGCAGCACCTCGGCGACCTCCCGTTCCCCGACGGCCTCCAGCGAGCGCAGGTAGTCCCGCAGCGGGTCGGCCAGGCCGCCCGACGTCGAGGACACGTTGGGGCTGATCCGGGGCAGCACGTGGTCGCCGGAGAAGAACAGCCCGGTGCGCTCCTCGGCGAAGCAGAGGTGACCGGGTGTGTGCCCCGGTGTGTGGACCGCGCGCAGCGACCACCCCGGCAGGTCGGCCAGGTCGCCGTCCTCCAGCAGCCGGTCGGGGCGCGCGGCGGTGGAGTACCTCGACATGGCCTCGGGCGTGCCGACGTCGGACCGCGCCTCCTCCCGATCGGCGCCGAGGGACACCAGGAACGCCACCTCGTTGGCCACGAGCTCCGCGGCGTCGCCCTGGGTCAGGTGCTCCACGGCCGCGGCGTCGGCGGGGTGCAGCGCGACCCAGGCGCCGGAGGCCGCCCGCACCCGCGCGGCCTGGCCGATGTGGTCGAAGTGCATGTGGCTGACCAGCACGCCCCGGACGTCGGTGACCGCGCCGCCGATGGCGGCCAGCCCGGCGCACAGCGCCGTCCAGCCCTCCTCGCTGTCCCAGCCGGTGTCGAGCATCCCGAGCCCGCCGCCGGCCAGGGCGAAGACGTAGCTGGTGACGTAGCGGAGCGGGTTGTCCGGGATGGGGACGGGGATCGACCACAGCCCCGGGCCGACCTCCTCGACCGGCGGCAACGTCCGGTCCTGCCAGGCCTGGTGCTGCGCGGTGCCGGTGACCTCCACGTCGAGGCACTCTGCCAGCCCGCCCGGCGGGCGCGGCCTGGGACCATGGGCGCGTGCCGTCGCCCGCCCCGCCCGCCGTCTCCGCCGTCCCGCGTCGCTGGCGGCTGGCCTGCGCCGTCGCGGCCGCCGTCGTCGTCGCCGTCCTGGCCTACGTCGGGCTGACGCTGCCGGCGTCGGACTCCGGCGTCGTCTTCTACACGACCGCCGACCGGTGGGCGGTGGTCGGCCTCGGCGTGGTCCTGGGCGCGGGCCTGCTCGCCCTGGGCCGGCCCCGGGTCGACGCAGACGCCGACGGCATCCGCGTGCGCAACGTCCTGGGGGAGCGCACCCTGCCCTGGACCGCGGTCCGCGCGGTCCGCTTCGACGAGCGGTTCCGGTGGGCGACGCTGCGGCTCACCAACGACGACGAGTTCGCCGTGCTGGCGATCCAGGCGGCCGACGGCGAGCGTGCGGCGGTCGCGGTCGAGGGGCTGCGGGCCCTGCACGCGGCCGCCCTCGCCGCGCAGCCGGCCCCGCCGCCGCTGCTGCACGACCCCTGGGAATGACCCGGCCCGCCGCATCGCTGTAGCATGGGCGTGCCTCCCCGCTACACCGAGGCGCGCGAACCACCCAGCGGCCCCGCCCCGGGCCGCTGACCAAGAGGAGCCCGCTCCCACCTGGCGTCGTCAAGACGCCCAGGTTCCCGGATCGCGGCAGACCGGCTGGTCTGCCGCGGCGCGCGCGAGCCCGACGGCTCGCGCACCCCGGCGAGTGGGCCCCGTGAGCAGACGCTCACGGGGCCTTCGTTCTCTCCGGAATCCGGTCGGGTGCAGCTCCTCCCGTGCAACAGCAGAGGAGAGGCCATCACCGAGCCCCGCATCAACGACCGTATCCGCGTCCCCGAGGTCCGCCTGGTCGGTCCGGAGGGCGAGCAGGTCGGCATCGTGCCGATCGGCGAGGCGCTGCGCCTGGCCCAGGACTCCGAGCTCGACCTCGTCGAGGTCGCGCCCATGGCCCGGCCGCCGGTTGCGAAGCTCATGGACTACGGGAAGTTCAAGTACGAGTCCGCCCAGAAGGCCCGCGAGGCCCGGCGGAACCAGGCGCTCACCGTCATCAAGGAGATGCGGCTGCGCCTGAAGATCGACCCGCACGACTACGAGACCAAGAAGGGCCACGTCGAGCGCTTCCTGCGGAGCGGCGACAAGGTCAAGATCACCGTGATGTTCCGCGGCCGGGAGCAGTCCCGTCCGGAGATGGGCTACCGGCTGCTGCAGCGGCTGGCCGCCGACGTCGCCGAGCTCGGCGTCGTCGAGTCCAACCCCAAGCAGGACGGCCGCAACATGGTCATGGTGATCGCCCCGCACCGGAACCAGGCGGCCACCGACACCGCGCGCCGCACGGCGAAGGCGGAGAAGCAGGCAGCCGAGGAGCAGGCCCCGCAGGCCTGAACCGGGCGCCACCGCAGGACCGCACCACCGAGACGGCCGGCGCCGTCGCGGCAGCTGAGCGCTGCCGCGCGGCGCCGACACACACGAGCGAGGACCGAGGACATGCCGAAGCAGAAGACCCACAAGGGCACCGTGAAGCGGATCCGCGTCACGGGCACCGGGAAGCTCATGCGTGAGCAGGCCAACAACCAGCACAAGTTCGAGCACAAGTCCTCGCGTCGCAAGCGCCGGCTGGACTCCGACCAGCTCATCTCGCCGGCCGACACCAGGAACATCAAGAAGCTGCTGGGCCTCTGAGCGCCCCCCTAACGAGAAGACAGGAGCACTCACGTGGCACGCGTGAAGCGGGCGGTCAACGCCCAGAAGAAGCGCCGGACGACCCTCGAGGCCGCCAGTGGCTACCGGGGCCAGCGGTCCCGGCTCTACCGCAAGGCCAAGGAGCAGATCCTCCACTCGGCCACCTACCAGTACCGCGACCGCAAGGTGCGCAAGGGTGACTTCCGCAAGCTGTGGATCACCCGCATCAACGCCGCGGCGCGCCAGAACGACATGACCTACAACCGGTTCATGCAGGGCCTCAAGCTGGCCGGCATCGAGCTCGACCGCCGCGTGCTGGCCGAGCTGGCCGTCAACGAGCCGGCCGCCTTCGCCGCCCTGGTGGAGACCGCGCGCGCCGCGGTCGCCGCCGCCCCGGCCGGCGGCCAGGCCGCCTGAGCAGGCACCGCACCACCCCGACGCCGCCGGTGCCGGTCCCGCGTGGACCGGCACCGGCGGCGTCGGCGTCTGGAGAGGGACGGCGATGAGCGAGCCGCTCACCGAGCGGTCGGCGCGGATCGTGGCCGCGCGCAAGCTGACCAGGCGCAGCGGCCGCGACGCCGCCGGCCTCTTCCTCGCCGAGGGCCGGCAGGCCGTCGCCGAGGCGCTGGCCGACCCCACCGGGGTCCGGGAGGTGTTCGCCACCGAGGCCGCCGCCGCCGCGCACGCCGGCCTGCTGGCCGCCACTCCCGTGCCGGTGCGGCCGGTCACCGAGAAGGCGGCCGCCTCCCTCTCGGAGACGGTGACCCCGCAGGGCCTGGTCGCGGTCTGCGCGCTGCGCGACGTGCCCGCCGACGCCCTGGTGACGGCGCCGCCGCGGCTGGCGGTGGCGCTGGCCGAGCTCGCCGACCCGGGCAACGCGGGCACCGTGCTCCGCACCGCCGACGCCTGCGGCGCCGGGGCGGTCGTCTTCGGCGCCGGCTCGGCCGACCCCTACGGCGGGAAGGCGGTGCGTTCCAGCGCCGGCAGCCTCTTCCACGTCGACGTCGTCCGCGGGGCGCCGCTGCCGGACCTGCTGCCGCGGCTGCAGGCCGCCGGCGCCACGGTCCTGGCCGCCGACGGCGGGGGTGCGGCCGCCCTCGACGAGGTGGCCGCCGACGGCCGGCTGGCCGGGCCGGTGGTGTGGCTGTTCGGCAACGAGGCGCGCGGCGTGCCGGCCGGGCTGGCCGGGCTGGCCGACGCGCGGGTGCGCATCCCGATGCGCGGGCGGGCCGAGAGCCTCAACCTGGCCGCCGCGGCGGCCATCTGCCTGTACACGACCCAGCTCGCCCAGCGCTGAGGCCGGGCCCGGGTCAGGCGGGGACGCGGGCCCGGTCGCGTTCCCGCGCCAGTGCCCGCTCGGCCTCCACCCGGGCGGTGACGTCGACCTGCACACCGATGTACTGCGCGACCGCGCCGTCCGGGCCGGGAACCGGCGTCAGGTGCAGCTCGTTCCACCACGGCGTCCGCTCGGGACCGCGGTGGTTGAGCAGCGTCACCCGGCACTCCTCGCCGGCCGCCACCGCGTGCCGGACGGCGGCGGCCGCGACCGGGTCGGTGTCCGGTCCCTGCAGGAAGCGGCAGTTGCGGCCCAGGAGCTCCGCGCGCGGCAGGCCGGCGAGCCGTTCGAAGGCCGGGTTGACGTACACCAGCGGCTGGTCGGGCAGCCGCAGGTCCACCACGCAGACCCCGCTGGGGAGTGCGGCCACCGCGTGCTGCCAGACGGGATCGGCGACCGGCGGAGCGGCCGGGGCGGCCGGCCCGGCGGCGGTGCGCGGGGCCGGGACGGGGAGCCCGGCCTCCACCGGGGCCGGCGGCCGGGGCGCGACCCGGGCGAGCAGCGCCGCCGCAGCCCGGACGACGGTCTCGCGGTCGTAGGTCAGCGCGTACTCGAACCGGCGCTCGAGGTCGGGGCCGCCGTCGCCGAGGTCCCGGGCGAGCAGGGCGGCGGCGAAGTGCGGGCCGAGGACAGCGACGTCCCACTCGCCGCGGACCGGGTCGCCGACCGCGAGCGCGGCGCCGCGGAGGCCAGGGAGCGGTTCGACCGGCAGGCCCTCGCCCAGCGCGCAGACGAAGCCGGTGCGCTCCACCAGGTCCCGGTAGCGCGCGACGGTGGACGGCGTGAAGTGGCGGGCCTCCTGGAAGGTCGCGGCGACGACCGAGGCCGGCCCCAGCCGCAGCGCCTCCCGCTCCAGCTGCTTGGACAGCTCGATCAGCAGCGCCTTGGGGGCCGAGCGCAGCGCGGCGCCGGTCGGCAGGCACCCGAAGGGGGAGCGGTCGGCGTCGTCGGTGAGCGTGTCCGGACGCTGCGACGGCAGCGTCAGCGCGGCGGTCTCGGCGCCGGCCACCGGACCGGGTCCGGGGCGGCCGAACAGCCACCCCTGCCCCAGCGTGGCGCCCAGCGCGCGGGCCGTCTGCAGGTGCCCGGCGTGCTCGATGCCCTCGGCGAGCACGACCGCACCGGTCCGCTCGGCGTGCGCGTTCACCGCGTTCATGATCTCGGCGATCGCCGGCCCGGGCCGCTCCTGCACCAGCCGCAGGTCGAGCTTGACGACGTCGGGGCGCAGCAGCGGCATGAACGCCAGCGACAGCGCCTCCGCGCCGACGTCGTCCACCGCCACCCCCCATCCGACCGCGCGCACCCGCTCGACGGTGCGCAGCAGCTCGGCCGGGCGGGTGGCCAGCGCCCGCTCGGTGATCTCCAGGACGACCCGCAGGCCACCGGGGGCGGCCGAGGCGATGGCGAGCAGGTCGGCCAGCGGGGCGCGGTCGAGCACCTCGGGCTCGACGTTGACGAACAGGGTCATCGGGGCCCGCAGGCCCTGCTGGACCGCGCCGCGCAGGGCGGCGCCGCGGCAGGCGGCGTCCAGGTCGGCGAGCCGGCCGGCGGCGCGGGCGGCGGCGAAGAGGGCGTCGGGTCGCTCCAGCGGCCCCTCCGGGCCGCGCGCGAGCGCCTCGTAGGCCACGACGCGCCCGGTGTCGAGCTCGACGATCGACTGGAAGACGCTGCGCACCGTCCCGGTGCGCAGGACGTCGTCGATCGAGGGAACGGAGGTCACCACGGCCGGTACATCGGCAGCTCCGGCCGCGGAGGTGAGCCGGGCCGTTCGTCCTCGCCCGGACGGGGGAGGTCAGGCCGGCAGCGTGATGAGCACGACGGCGGCGCCCGCGGCGGCCAGCCCGGCCACCTGGGTGCCGGCCAGGCGCTCCCGCAGCACGACCTGCGCGAGGACGACGGTGCTCACGGGGTAGAGCGAGGCCAGCACCCCGGTGATCGCCAGCTGCCCCTGCTGGGCCGCCAGCAGGAAGAGGGCGTTGGCCACCATGTCGCCGAGGCCGGCGACCAGCACGATCGGCAGCACGGTCCGGGGGATGCGCAACGACTGCCGTGACACCAGGGCCAGGACGACGACCAGCGTCACCGACACCACCCGCGCGCCGACCAGCGGGCTGAGCTCGGAGGCCTCCCGGGTGCGGTCGAGCAGCACGAAGAACAGCCCGAACCCGGCGCCGGCGGCCAGCGCCGGCACCACGCTCGCCGGCCGGGCGGTGCGCAGCGAGCCCAGCCCGTCCTCCGCGGCCACGAGGACGACGGCGACCAGCGCCAGCCCGATGCCGACCACCGCCCACCACGCCATCCGCTCGCCGAGCCCCAGGCCGACCACGACCGGGAGCGCGGCGGCCGACACCGCCGTCACGGGAGCGACGACGCTCATCACGCCCTCGGCGAGCGCCCGGTAGAAGAGCACCAGCCCGGCCGCCCCGGCCACGCCCGCGGCGGCGCCCCAGAGCAGGTCGGCCGCGACCGGGTCGCCGCCGAGCCAGGGCAGCAGGACCAGCAGCGCGGCCAGCCCGGCGGCCTGGGAGAGGGCCACCACCGCGAACGCCGTCGCCCGGCGGGTGGCCAGGCCGCCGCAGAAGTCGGCCATGCCGTAGACCACCGCGCTGGCCAGCGCCAGCAGGACCGCCACGCCCACCCCCGAGCCGGCACGCCCGGCGCGTGCCCCTCCTCCGTGTCTAGCACCCGGGCTCCGGCCGGTACCGCGGCGCCGGGCGGGTTGGCCGACGTGCGCCGGTGGATGGCGGGATCCCGGCGGCCGCGGGCCGGAACCCGGGCGCGGCCGCCGCTGCCGGGCGGGCAGAATGGCCTCCCGTGTCTGGCGCCAACGACCCCTACGACCCCAAACAGGTCGCCGCCCTCTCGGCCGAGGCGCTCGGCGCCGCCGTCGCCGACGCGCTGGCGGCCTTCGCCGCGGCGGCTGACCTCGAGGCGCTGGCCGCGGTCCGCCCGGCGCACCTCGGTGACCGCGCGCCGGTGCTGCTGGCTCGCCGCGAGCTGGGCGCGCTGCCGCCGGCCGCGCGGTCGGACGCCGGCAAGCGGGTCAACGCCGCGCGGGTCGCCGTCACCGAGGCCCACGCGGCCCGCCTGGCCGAACTGGAGGCCGAGCGCGACGCCCGGGTGCTCGCCGAGGAGCGGGTCGACGTCACCCTGCCCTGGGACCGCACCCCCCGCGGCGCCCGGCACCCGCTGACCACGCTCACCGACCGGATCGCCGACATCTTCGTGGGCATGGGCTACGAGGTCGCCGACGGCCCGGAGCTCGAGGCGGAGTGGCTCAACTTCGACGCGCTCAACATCGGCCGCGACCACCCGGCGCGCACGATGATGGACACCTTCTTCGTCGCCCCCGAGGGCTCCGGCCTGGTGCTGCGCACGCACACCAGCCCGGTGCAGGCCCGGACGATGCTCTCCCGCACGCCGCCGATCTACGTCGTCGCGCCCGGCCGGGTGTACCGGACCGACGAGCTGGACGCGACGCACACCCCGGTCTTCCACCAGGTCGAGGGCCTGGCCGTCGACCGCGGGCTGACGATGGCGCACCTGCGGGGCACGCTGGACCACCTGGCCCGGCTGCTGTTCGGCGCCGAGGCGATCACCCGCTGGCGGCCGTCGTACTTCCCGTTCACCGAGCCCTCGGCGGAGTTCGACGTCTGGTTCCCGGAGCACCGCGACGGCCCGCGCTGGGTCGAGTGGGGCGGCTGCGGCATGGTCAACCCGCGGGTGCTGGTGGCCTGCGGCATCGACCCCGAGGAGTTCAGCGGCTTCGCCTTCGGCCTGGGCATCGAGCGGGCGGTGCAGTTCCGCTCCGGCGTCCCCGACATGCGCGACATGGTCGAGGGCGACGTCCGGTTCACGACCGCGTTCGGAGTGGAGCAGTGAGGGTCCCCATCGGCTGGCTGGCCGAGCACGTCGACCTCCCCGGGGGCGTCACCGTCGAGGACCTGGACACCGCCTTCGTGCGGCTCGGGCTGGAGGTGGAGGAGATCCACCGGGCCGCGGAGGTGACCGGCCCGCTCGTCGTCGGCCGGGTGCTGGAGATCCAGGAGCTGACCGGGTTCAAGAAGCCGATCCGGTTCTGCCGGGTCGACACCGGTGAGGGCGAGCCGCGCGGGATCGTCTGCGGCGCCACCAACTTCGTCGTCGGCGACGCCGTCGTGGTCGCGCTGCCCGGCGCGGTGCTGCCCGGCGGCTTCGAGATCGCCTCGCGGACCACCTACGACCGCCTCTCGGACGGGATGATCTGCTCGGTCCGCGAGCTGGGCATCGGCGAGGACCACACCGGGATCCTGGTGCTGGGCGACGACGCCCCCGCACCCGGCACCCCGGCCGGCCCGGTCGTCGGGCTGGACGACGTGGTGATCGAGCTGGCCGTCACCCCCGACCGCGGCTACTGCCTGTCGATGCGCGGCATCGCCCGTGAGGTGGGCACCGGCCTGGGCGTGGACTGGCGCGACCCGGGGGCGGCCACCCCGCCGGCGTGGTCGGGCGAGCCGGCGTGGACGGTCACCGTCGAGGACCCCGCCCGCTGCGACCGCTTCTCCATGATCGCGCTGGAGGGCCTGGACCCGACCGCGCCGACCCCGTGGTGGATGCGCCGCCGGCTGGCGCAGTCCGCCGTCCGCAGCATCTCGCTGGCCGTCGACGTCACCAACTACGTGATGCTCGAGCTCGGCCAGCCGATGCACGCCTTCGACCGGGACCGGGTGACCGGGCCGATCGTCGTCCGGCGGGCCCGGACGGGGGAGCGGCTCACCACCCTCGACGGCGCCGACCGCCGGCTGGATCCCGACGACCTGCTGATCACCGACGACACCGGCCCGATCGGCCTGGCCGCGGTCATGGGCGGCGCGTCCACCGAGATCGGCGACGGGACGCGGAACGTGCTGCTCGAGGCCGCGCACTGGGAGCCGACCGGGGTGGCCCGGACCGCCCGCCGGCACCGGCTGCCCAGCGAGGCGGCCAAGCGCTTCGAGCGCGGCGTCGACCCGGAGATGACGATGGTCGCGCTGGCTCGCGCGGCCGCGCTGCTCGGCGAGTACGGCGGCGCGCGCGTCGTCGGCACGCCGGTGGACGTCGACACCCGCGGCCCGCGCCCCGGCATCCCGCTGGACGCCGCCCAGCCGGGGCGGGTCGCCGGCGTCCCCTACGCGCCGGCCCAGGTGGTCGAGCTGCTGGCCAAGGTCGGCTGCACGGTCGACGGCGAGGGCGGCCCGCTGACGGTCACCCCGCCGTCCTGGCGACCGGACCTCACCGACCCCGCCGACCTGGTCGAGGAGGTCGTCCGGCTCGCGGGCTACGACGACGTCCCCTCGGTGCTGCCGACGACGCCGCCCGGGCGCGGGCTCACCGAGAACCAGCGCCGCCGCCGGGCGATCGGCCGGAGCCTCGCCGAGGCCGGCTACGTCGAGGCGCCGTCCTACCCCTTCGTCGGGACGCAGGCCCTCGACGCGCTCGGCCTGGCCGGCGACGACCCGCGGCGTGCGGTGGTCCTCGTCCGCAACCCGCTGTCGGAGGAGGAGCCGGCGCTGCGCACCACGCTGCTGCCCGGCCTGCTGGCCTCCCTGGCCCGCAACCTCTCCCGCGGCCGGCGCGACCTCGCGCTCTTCGAGCACGGGTCGGTCTTCCCCGGTGCCGAACGGAGTCCCGCCCCGCTGCCCGGCGTCGACCGGCGCCCGGACGACGAGACGCTGGCCGCGCTGCTCGGCGCCGTGCCGGAGCAGCCCTGGCACGTCGCCGTGGCGCTGGCCGGCAACCGGGAGCCGCGGGGCTGGTGGGGGCCGGGCCGTCCCGCGGTCTGGGCCGACGCGGTGCAGGCCGCCCGCCAGGTCGCCGCAGCCGCCGGTGTCGAGCTGACCGTCCGGGCGGGCGAGCGGGCGCCCTGGCACCCCGGGCGCTGCGCCGAGCTGCTGGCGGGTGACCGGGTCGTCGGTCACGCCGGTGAGCTGCACCCGCGGGTGTGCACCGCGCTGGACCTGCCGGCCCGCACCTCGGTGATGGAGCTGGACCTCGACGCGCTGCCGGCCCCGTCGGTGCCGGTCGGCCCGGCCGTCTCCACCTTCCCGCCGGTGCTGCTGGACCTCGCGCTCGTGGTCCGCGACGAGGTGCCGGCCGCCGAGGTGGATGCCGCGCTCCGGGCGGGCGCGGGCGAGCTGCTGGAGTCGCTGCGGCTGTTCGACGTCTACACCGGGCCGCCGGTGCCGGCCGGGTTCCGCTCGCTGGCCTACGCGCTGACCCTGCGGGCACCGGACCGCACACTCACCAGCGAGGAGGCGACCGCGGTCCGCGACGCGGCGGTCGCCGCGGCCGCCGAGCGGGCGGGTGCCGAGCTCCGTGGCTGAGCTGTCCGGCACCGTCGCGCTCGTCACGGGCGCGTCGACCGGCATCGGCCGGCACCTGGTGCACGGCCTGGCCGCCCGCGGCGCGATGGTCGTCGGGGTGGCCCGCGGCGCCGACCGGCTGGCCGCGGCGATGGACGACGTCGCCGCGGC
This sequence comes from Geodermatophilus sp. CPCC 205506, assembly GCF_051383635.1. Taxonomy (NCBI): domain Bacteria; kingdom Bacillati; phylum Actinomycetota; class Actinomycetes; order Geodermatophilales; family Geodermatophilaceae; genus Geodermatophilus; species Geodermatophilus sp. CPCC 205506. The sequence goes on from NZ_JALPKP010000044.1 coordinate 35,991, forward strand.
CACCGGCGCGCGCACCCTCGCCCTGGCCGCCGATGTCACCGAACGGGCTGCGGTGGAGGCCGCCGTCGCGCAGGCCACCGCGGCGTTCGGCCGGGTCGACCTGCTGGTCAACAACGCCGGCCTGATCGACGCGTCCGAGGTGCCGTTGTGGGAGGCCGACCCCGAGCAGTGGTGGCGGGTCGTCGAGAGCCACATCCGCGGGGCCTTTCTGATCTGCCGGGCGGTTGTCCCCGGCATGGTCACGCGCGGCGGGGGACGGGTGGTGAACCTCGCCAGCGGTACGGGGCTGCGCGCCAAGCCGGTCTACTCGGCGTACTCGGTGGCGAAGAGCGGCCTCATGCGGATCACCGAGGCGCTGGCAGAATCACTGACCGGTACGGGTGTCACGGTCTTCGATCTCGCGCCGGGGGTCGTGGACACCGACATGACCCGTTCCATGCCGATGTGGGCGGGCAGGACGGACTGGACCGACCCCGAACTGGTGGTGAGCTGGGTCGTCGCGATCGCCGAGGGGCGCCTCGACCAGTGGTCGGGACGGTTCATCCACACGGTCGCTGACGACCTCGAGGCCCTCGCGGGCGTGCGCACGCTCGACGCGGACGCCCGCCGCCTCCGCCTCTCGCCGTGGGGCGACGGAGACACCTTCCGCCGCTGAGCGCTCCGCGACCCCGGGTCTCTGGTCGGTTTCCGCGGAAATCGTCGGGGTGGCGGCGGCGGTTTCCGCGGAAAGCGCCGGGGTGGGGAACCCGGCTGAACAATCATGCATGGTCGTGTATGGTCATGCAGCATGACGGCAGGGCAGACGTGGACGGTCGGGGTCACCGGCGCCACCGGGTACGCGGGGGGTGAGGTGTGCCGGCTGCTGGCCGGGCACCCGAGCCTCCGGCTGGCCGGGGTGCACGCCAACTCGAGCGCCGGCCGACGCCTGGGTGAGCTGCAGCCGCACCTGCTGCCCTTCGCCGACATGGAGGTCAAGGCGAGCGGCGCGGCCGACCTGGCCGGCTACGACGTCGTCGTCCTGGCCCTGCCGCACGGGGAGAGCGCCGCGATCGCCGCGCAGCTCCCGGCCGACACCCTGGTCATCGACTGCGGCGCCGACCACCGGCTCAACGACCCCGCGGCCTGGGCCCGGTGGTACGGCGGCGAGCACGCCGGCTCCTGGCCGTACGGCCTGCCCGAGCTGCCCGGCCAGCGCGAACAGCTGGCCGGTGCCCGGCGGATCGCCGTCCCGGGCTGCTACCCGACCTCGGTCACGCTGGCCCTCGCGCCGGCGCTGGCCGCCGGGCTGGTCGAGCCCGACGTCGTCGTGGTAGCGGCCAGCGGCACCTCCGGCGCGGGGAAGTCCGCGAAGCCGCACCTGCTGGGCAGCGAGGTGATGGGCTCGGTCAGCGCCTACGGCGTGGGCGGGGTCCACCGGCACACGCCCGAGATGGTGCAGAACCTCTCCCGGGCCGCCGGGGCACCGGTGACCGTCAGCTTCACCCCGACGCTGGTGCCGATGAGCCGGGGCATCCTCGCCACCTGCTCCGCGCCGCTGACCTCCGGGACGGACGGCGCCGCCGCGCGGGCCGCCTTCGAGAAGGCCTACGCCGACGAGCCGTTCGTGCACCTGCTCCCCGAGGGGCAATGGCCGACGACGGCCCAGGTGCTCGGCGCGAACACCGTCGCCCTGCAGGTCGCGGTCGACCCGGACGCCGGCCGGCTGGTCGTCATCGCGGCCGTCGACAACCTCACCAAGGGCACCGGGGGAGCGGCGGTCCAGTGCGCCAACCTCGCCCTCGGCCTGCCCGAGACCACCGGCCTGCCCGTGGTGGGGGTCGCGCCGTGAGCACCACCGCACCGAAGGGCTTCCGGGCCGCGGGCGTCGCCGCCGGTCTCAAGAGCACCGGCGCGAACGACGTCGCGCTGGTCGTCAACGACGGTCCGGACGACGTCGCCGCGGCCGTCTTCACCACCAACCGCTTCCCGGCCGCTCCGGTGCTGTGGAGCCGGCAGGTCCTCGGCGGCGGCCGGGTCAGGGCGGTCGTGCTCAACTCCGGCGGGGCCAACGCCTGCACCGGGCCCGAGGGCTTCCAGGACACCCACGCCACCGCCGAGCACGTCGCCGCCGAGCTCGGCATCGGCGCGATCGACGTCGCGGTCGCCTCCACCGGGCTGATCGGCGTCCGGCTGCCGATGGAGAAGCTGACCGCCGGGGTCACCGCCGCGGCCGGGGCGCTGGCCGAGGACGGTGGCCAGGACGCCGCGCTGGCGATCATGACCACCGACAGCGTTCCCAAGACGACCGTGCAGGCCCGCGACGGCTGGACCGTCGGGGGCATGGCGAAGGGTGCGGGCATGCTCGCGCCGAGCCTGGCCACGATGCTCGTCGTCCTCACCACGGACGCGGTGGTCGACGCGGGCACCCTGCAGACGGCGCTCAAGGAGGCGACCGGCGTCAGCTTCGAGCGGGTCGACTCCGACGGCTGCCTGTCCACCAACGACACGGTCATCGTCATGGCGTCCGGGGCCAGTGGGGTGTCGCCGAGCGCCGAGAAGATCACCGAGGCGCTCACCGCGGCGGCCACCGACCTGGCCATGCAGTTGCTGGCCGACGCCGAGGGCTCGACGAAGGACATCGCGATCACCGTCCGCAACGCCGCCACCGTCGAGGACGCGCTGACCGCCGGCCGGGCCTGCGCCCGCAACAACCTGCTCAAGACGGCGTTGTTCGGCAACGACCCCAACTGGGGCCGGGTGCTGGCCGCGATCGGCACCACCGACGCCGCCTTCGAGTCCGACCGGGTCGACGTGACCATCAACGGCGTCACCGTCTGCCGCGGCGGCGCGATCGGCGACCCCCGGGAGGGCGTGGACCTCTCCGGCCGCGCCATCACCATCGACGTCGACCTGAGGGCCGGCACGGAACAGGCGACGATCTGGACCAACGACCTGTCCATCGCCTACGTCCACGAGAACTCGGCGTACTCCACATGAGCCAGAGCGAGCCGGAACCCCACGTGACCACCGCGCACGACCCGAACGCCCAGGACCCCACGCCGCCCGACGTCCGCGTCGACGAGCTCCGGCCGCCCCGGAAGGTCGGCACCCGCCGGGTCATGCGCACCGACGACCCCGAGGGCGACCGGCTGAAGGTCGCCGTCCTCACCGGCGCGCTGCCGTGGCTCAAGGAGTTCCACGGCAACGTCGTCGTCGTGAAGTACGGCGGGCACGCGATGGTCGACGAGGAGTGCCGCCGGGCCTTCGCCGAGGACATGGTGTTCCTGCGGACGTGCGGCATCCACCCGGTCGTCGTGCACGGCGGCGGGCCGCAGATCACCGAGATGCTCGCCCGGCTCGGCGTCGAGAGCGAGTTCCGCGGCGGCCTGCGGGTCACCACGCCGGAGACGATCGACGTCGTCCGGATGGTGCTGACCGGCCAGGTCACCCCCGAGGTCGTCGGGCTGATCAACCAGCACGGCCCACTGGCCGTCGGCCTGTCCGGGGAGGACGGCGGCCTGTTCACCGCGGCCCGCACCCACGCCCTGGTCGACGGCCGGCCGGTCGACGTCGGTCTGGTCGGCGACGTCGTCGCCGTCGACCCGACCCCGGTCAGCGCGCTGCTGGCCTCCGGGCACATCCCGGTGGTCGCCACCGTCGCGCCGGACGCCGACGGCGTGGTGCACAACGTCAACGCCGACACCGCGGCGGCGGCACTGGCCGTCGCGCTGGGAGCGGTGAAGCTCGTCGTCCTCACCGACGTCGAGGGCCTCTTCGCCGACTGGCCCGACCGCGACTCGCTGGTGCAGCAGATCGACGCCGCCGAGCTGGCCGAGATCCTGCCGACGCTGGACGCGGGGATGCTGCCGAAGATGGCCGCCTGCCTGCGGGCGGTCAACGGCGGGGTGAACCGGGCGACCGTCGTCGACGGCCGCTCGCCGCACGCCCTGCTGCTGGAGATGTTCACCACCGAGGGCACCGGGACGATGGTCGTCCCGGCCGAGAACGGGAAGGAGCCGGCATGACCCGCACGGAGGAGCTGGCCACCCGCTGGTCGGCCGTCATGATGAGCAACTACAAGACCCCGCCGGTGGCGCTGGCCCGCGGTGCGGGGGCGACCGTCTGGGACGTCGACGGCCGTGAGTACACCGACCTGCTCGGCGGGATCGCCACCACGATCCTCGGCCACGCCCACCCCAAGGTGGTCGAGGCGATCACCCGGCAGGCGCAGACCCTCGGGCACGTCTCCAACCTGGCGATGCACGAGCCCGGCGTGCTGCTCGCCGAGCGGCTGCTCGAGCTCGCCGGCCGGCCCGGGCGGGTGTTCTTCTGCAACTCCGGGGCCGAGGCCAACGAGGCGGCCTTCAAGATCAGCCGGCTGACCGGGCGGCCTGAGGTGGTCACCGCGGTGGGCTCGTTCCACGGCCGGACCATGGGGGCGCTCGCGCTCACCGGTCAGCCGGGGAAGGCCGACGCCTTCGCCCCGCTGCCCGGCGGGGTCCGGTTCGTGGCCTACGGGGACGCCGGCGAGCTGGCCGGCACGGTCTCCGAGCAGACGGCGATGGTGCTGCTCGAGCCGATGCTCGGCGAGGGCGGCGTGCTGCCCGCGCCCGCCGGCTACCTGGCCGCCGCCGCGCAGACCGCCTCGGCGGCCGGGGCGCTGTTCGCCGTCGACGAGGTGCAGACCGGCACCGGCCGCACCGGGCACTGGTTCGCCCACCAGGCCGACGGCCTGCAGCCCGACCTGATCACGGTGGCCAAGGCGCTCGGCGGCGGGCTGCCGATCGGCGCCACCCTGGCCTTCGGCGCGGCCGCCGACCTCATGACGGCGGGCTCGCACGGGTCGACCTTCGGCGGCAACCCGATCGCCGCCGCGGCCGCCCTCGCCGTCCTGGACACGATCCGCGACGAGGGGCTGCTGGAGCGGGCCAAGGAGCTCGAGCACCGGTTCACCGCCGGCATCGAGGGTCTGGGCGCCCCGGGGATCAGCGGCGTGCGGGGGAAGGGCGCGCTGCTGGGCGTCGTCCTCACCGCGCCGGTGGCCGGTGCCCTGGAGGCGCAGCTGCGGGAGGCCGGCTTCCTCACCAACGCCGTCGCCCCCGACGTGCTGCGGCTGGCGCCGTCCCTGGTGCTGACCGACGCCCAGGTCGACGCCTTCGTCGCCGCCCTGCCGGCGGCCGTCGAGGCTGCGACGGCCGGCCAGTGACCCGGCACCTCCTCCGCGACGACGACCTCACCCCGGCCGAGCAGGCCGAGGTGCTGGCGCTGGCCGCCGATCTCAAGCGGACCCGGCACACCCCGCAGGCGCCGACCCCCCTGGCCGCGCCGAACGGTGTGCCCCGGGCGGTCGCGGTGCTCTTCGACAAGCCGTCCACCCGCACACGGGTGTCCTTCTCGATCGGCATCGCCGAGCTCGGCGGCTACCCGCTGGTGATCGACGCGGCGTCCAGCCAGCTCGGTCGCGGCGAGCCGATCGAGGACACCACCCGCGTGCTCGACCGGCAGGCCGCCGCGATCGTCTGGCGGACCTTCGGCCAGGAGCGGATCGAGGCGATGGCCGCGGTCAGCCGGGTGCCGGTGGTCAACGCGCTGACCGACGAGTTCCACCCGTGCCAGATCCTGGCCGACCTGCAGACGGTGCTCGAGCGCCGCGGCCGGCTGGCCGGGCTGACCTTCACCTACCTCGGCGACGGCGCGAACAACATGGCGCACTCCTACCTGCTCGGGGGCGCCACGGCGGGCATGCACGTGCGGATCGGCTCGCCGGAGTCCTTCCAGCCCGATCCCGGCATCCTGAAGCGGGCGGCGGAGATCGCGGCGGAGACCGGCGGCTCGGTGCGGTGGACCACCGACGCCGCGGCCGCCGCCGACGGCGCCGACGTGCTGGCCACCGACACCTGGGTCTCGATGGGCCAGGAGGGGGAGTACGAGGCGCGGATCGCCCCGTTCCTGCCCTACGCGGTGGACGACGCCGCGCTGGCCCGGGCCGCGGATGACGCCGTCGTGCTGCACTGCCTGCCGGCCTACCGCGGCAAGGAGATCTCGGCGGGCGTGATCGACGGGCCGCAGAGCGCGGTCTGGGACGAGGCGGAGAACCGGCTGCACGCTCAGAAGGCGCTGCTGGCCTGGCTGCTGTCCCGATGACCGGCGCGCCGACCCGCTCCGCCCGCCAGGCCCGCATCCGGCGGCTGATCGAGGCCCAGCCGGTGACCTCGCAGAGCCAGCTGGCGGCGCTGCTGGCCGAGTCGGGCATCGAGGTCACCCAGGCGACGCTGTCGCGGGATCTCGAGGAGCTGGGTGCGGTCAAGATGCGCGGCTCGGACGGCGCTCCGGCGTCCTACGTGCTGCCGCCGGAGAACGCCCCGCTGCGCCCGGCGCAGGCCGCACCGGCCCGGCTGATCCGGCTGCTGGCCGACCTGCTGACCAGCGCCGAGGGCAGCGCCAACCTGGCCGTCCTGCGCACGCCCCCGGGGGCCGCGCAGTTCCTGGCCTCCGCCCTGGACAAGGTCGGCCTCCCCGACGTCCTGGGCACGATCGCCGGGGACGACACTCTCCTGGTCGTCTCCCGCGAGCCCGACGGCGGCCCGGCCCTCGCCGCCCGCCTGACCGCGCTCGCGGAGCGTTCACCGGCCGTGTACCCCGAACTGCACTCAGACCTGGGAGAGAGCTGAACCGTGACCTCGGCACCCTCGGACACCCGGCTGTGGGGGGGCCGCTTCGGCGGCGGCCCCTCTCCGGCGATGGCCGCGCTGAGCAAGTCGACCCACTTCGACTGGCAGCTCGCCGTGTTCGACCTGGCCGGCTCGCGGGCGCACGCGCGTGTGCTGCACCGGGCCGGACTCCTGACCGACGACGAGCTGGCCCGGATGGTCGGGGCGCTCACCGAGCTCTCCGCCGAGGTGGCGGCGGGCACCTTCGGCCCGGTCGAGTCCGACGAGGACGTCCACGAGGCACTCGAGCGGGGACTGTCGGAGAAGCTCGGTGCGCTGGGCGGCAAGCTGCGCGCCGGCCGCAGCCGCAACGACCAGATCGCCACCGACCTGCGGCTCTACCTGCGCCACCACGTCCGCACCCTCGTCGGCGAGCTGGCGTCGCTGGAGTACGCGCTGGTCGGGCTGGCCGAGCGGTACGCCGACGTCGCCGCGCCCGGCATGACCCACCTGCAGCACGCCCAGCCGGTGCTCATCGCCCACCAGCTGCTGGCCCACGCGCACGCGCTCTCCCGCGACGTCGACCGGCTGCGCGACTGGGACCGGCGGACCGCCGTCAGCCCCTACGGCTCCGGCGCGCTGGCCGGCTCGTCGCTGCCGCTGGACCCGGACGCCGTCGCCGCGGAGCTCGGCTTCGACCGCGCCTCGGACAACTCGATCGACGGCGTCAGCGACCGTGACTTCGCCGCCGAGTTCTGCTTCGCCGCGGCGCTGATCGGCGTCCACCTCTCCCGGCTGGGGGAGGAGGTCGTGCTCTGGACGTCGACCGAGTTCGGCTGGGCCCGGCTGGACGACGCCTGGGCGACCGGGTCGTCGATCATGCCGCAGAAGAAGAACCCCGACATCGCCGAGCTGGCCCGCGGCAAGTCCGGCCGCTTCGTCGGCAACCTGACCGGGCTGCTGACCATGCTCAAGGGCCTGCCGCTGGCCTACGACCGGGACCTGCAGGAGGACAAGGAGCCTGTCTTCGACTCGATGTCGCAGCTGCTGCTCCTGCTGCCGGCGGTCACCGGGATGGTCGCCACGCTGACGCTGCGCCCCGACGTGCTCGAGGCCGCGGCGCCGCAGGGCTTCGCCCTGGCCACCGACGTCGCCGAGTGGTTGGTCCGGCAGGGCGTGCCGTTCCGGTCGGCACACGAGATCAGCGGCGAGATGGTGGCGTTCTGCGAGGGGGCCGGGCTCGAGCTCGACGAGCTGGACGACGACCAGCTGGCCGGCATCGACGAGCGGCTGACCCCCGACGTCCGATCGGTGCTGTCGGTGCGCGGCGCCCTGGCCGCGCGCAACACCCGCGGCGGGACGGCGCCCGAGCGGGTCGCCGAGCAGCTGACGTCGCTGGCGGAGCAGGCGCGGCAGCACACCGAGTGGGCGTCGTCCTCGCCCGTGGCGGCCGCCCTCTGAGCTCGCCGTCGCCCGGGCCGCTCCTCACCGCCGAGGAGCTGCTCGGGCCGCCCGACGTCGTGGCCCCCACCCTGCTCGGCTGCTGGCTGGTCACCGACCGCCCGGTGGGCCGGGTGGCGCTGCGGCTCACCGAGGTCGAGGCCTACGCCGGCGACGGCACCGACCCGGCGGCCCACTCGCACCGCGGGCCCACGCCCCGCGCGGCGATCATGTTCGGCCCGCCCGGGCGCCTCTACGTCTACTTCAGCTACGGCGTGCACTGGTGCGCCAACGTCGTCGTGGGCCCCGAGGGGCACGGCTCGGCGGTGCTGCTGCGCGCCGGGGAGGTCGTGGTGGGGGAGGAGCTGGCCCGCAGCCGCCGGCCGGCGGCCCGGTCCGGGCGCGACCTCGCCGGCGGGCCGGCCCGGCTGACCCAGGCCCTGGCGATCGGTCCCGACGACAAGGACGCCGACCTGCTCTCCCCGGACAGCTTGGTCCGGCTGCACCGCGGCGACCCGCCGGCGGAGGTGTCGGCGGGCCCGCGGGTCGGCATCAGCCTGGCCACGGACCTGCCGTGGCGCTTCTGGGAGACCGGCGCGGAGTCGGTGAGCGTGTTCCGCCCGGGTGCTCGTCCCCGCCGCCGCGCGGCCGGGCGAGACGGCGGCCCGGGACCGCGCGCGTGACGTCGGGCCGCCCGGGCGGACGGACCGCGAGGACGCCAGCGAGGATGGTGCCGTGATCGACGTGATCGACGAGCTGCACCGCCGTGGGCTGATCGCCCAGAGCACCGACGAGGACGGGCTGCGTGCGCACCTGGCCGAGGGGCCGGTCGCCTACTACGCGGGCTTCGACCCGACCGCGCCCAGCCTGCACGTCGGCCACCTGCTCCAGTTCATGGTGCTGCGGGCGCTGCAGCGTGCCGGGCACCAGCCCGTCGTCCTCGTCGGCGGGGCCACCGGGCTCATCGGTGACCCGCGGCCCTCGGCCGAGCGCCAGCTCAACGACCGCGGCACGGTGGCCGCGTGGGTGGACCGCATCCGCGAGCAGGTGGCGCCCTTCCTCGAGGTCCCTGCGGAGACCGAGGGACTCAAGGGCCCCATCTACGTCGACAACCTGGAGTGGACCGCGCCCGTCTCCGCGATCGACTTCCTGCGCGACCTGGGCAAGCACTTCCGGGTCAGCCAGATGCTGGCCAAGGAGGCGGTGTCGGCCCGGCTCAACTCCGAGGCCGGGATCAGCTACACCGAGTTCAGCTACCAGATCCTGCAGGCCAACGACTACCGCGAGCTGCACCGCCGGCACGGGGTGACGCTGCAGACCGGTGGCTCCGACCAGTGGGGCAACCTCACCGCGGGCATCGACCTCGTGCGCCGCACCGAGGGCGCCCGCGTGCACGCCCTGTCGACCCCGCTGGTGACGAAGTCCGACGGCACCAAGTTCGGCAAGTCCGAGGGTGGTGCCGTCTGGCTCGACCCGGCACTCACCTCGCCCTACGCCTTCTTCCAGTTCTGGCTCAACGCCGAGGACGCCGACGTCCGCGCCTGGTTGCCGCTGTACTCCGAGCGCCCGGCCGAGGAGGTCGACGCCCTGGTCGCCGAGAGCGTGGAACGCCCGGCGGCGCGGACGGCGCAGCGGGCACTGGCCGAGGAGCTGACCCTGCTCGTGCACGGGCCGGACGAGCTGCGCCAGGCAGAGGCCGCCGGGCGCGCGCTCTTCGGCCGGGAGGACCTCACCGCCCTCGGCGAGCAGGCCCTCGGTGCGGCCCTGCGGGAGGCCGGCAGCGTCACCGTGGACGGCGACACGCCCACCGTCGCCCAGCTGCTCCAGCTCACCGGGCTCGTGGGCAGCCTCTCCGAGGCCCGACGGACGGTGAAGGAGGGCGGCGCCTACCTGAACAACGAACGGGTGACCGACGCCGACGCCGCGCCGGGGGAGGACGCGTGGCTGCCCGGCGGGTGGCTGGTGCTCCGGCGCGGCAAGCGCGCGGTGGCCGGCGTGCAGCGCGGCACGACGCCCTGACCTGCATGTGAACGGCGTGTGACATGCCGGTTCCGGCGGGGTGTCCGGCGTCACCGGGTACTGGTTTGACACGGCCAGCAGGCCCACGTAACTTTCTCTCTGCGCCGGGAACGACCGCGAGGCCGGGCCCGGGCGCCAGAGTGCGACACAACAAGCCGAAGACGACGGCCGGGAGGCCTGGTTCTCCGCGCGTCCGCTCCTTGAGAACTCAACAGCGTGCCGAAAGTCAGTGCCAAGTAACAACCCCTTT
>NZ_JALPKP010000045.1:0-45561 GCF_051383635.1 Geodermatophilus sp. CPCC 205506
GGGTCCGCGCCGCGGGCGCCGCCGGACCGGTCGCACCGGAGCTGGGGAGCCGCCCGGCACGCGCGGCCGGGCCGGTCCTGGGGACGCCGCCGCCGACGAGTGCACGGGCCGCGTCGGGGGCTCGCGCCCGCGTGCTGCCCGCCGTGAACCCCCTGCCTCCCGCCGCGCCGCTGCTCCCCGCCGCGCCCGCCCCGGAGGTCCTCCCACGGGCAGCCGCGCCGGCCGCCGGCCCGCCGGCGGTTCCTGCGCAGGACCCGGCCGCCACGCCCGCGGAGGCCCCGGCTCCGCCTCCTGCGGCCCCGGGCAGGACGCCCCCTGTGGACCCGGGCAGCCCGCCGGCTGCGGACCCGGGCACAGCGCCCCCTGACGACCCGGCTCCCCCGCCCGGCGACGGCTCCCCGGAGCACCCGCCGCTCCCGGCCCCGGACGGCGGCGACGGGGACGCCCCGGACGGTCCGGGGACGCCGGCCCCCGGACAGCCCGAGGCGCCCGAGCCGCCCGACGACGGCGACGCCCCCGGCACACCGGCCCCCGGCACACCGGCCCCCGGGACACCGGCCCCGGAACAGCCCGAGCAGCCCGAGCAGCCCCAGCAGCCCGAGCAGCCCGAGCAGCCCGACGACGGCTACCAGGTCGAACGGGACCTCGATGCCGGGACGGTGGGGGACGCCGTCGCGGCCGTACCCGGGTAGCGGATCAGACCAGGTCGAGCGGGTCGAGCTGCACGCGCACGTGCTCGGGCGCCTTCTTGGCGCTGCGTACGCCCTGCACCTCGGCCAGCGCGTGCGCCAGGGCCGCACCCTCGCCACGGGGCACCCGGACCAGGTAGCGCTCCCGCTCCCCGTCCTGGCCCGGGCGCGGTGGCTCGGGGACCGGCCCGAGCAGGTCGGCGTCGGCCGGCAGCCGCGCCGCCTCGAGGAACTCGGCCAGCGCCGGCGCGGAGCCCGACAGCGCGGCCATGCGGGTGACCGGGGGGAAACCGAGCTCCCGGCGGTCGGCCAGCTCGCGGGCGGCCAGCCAGGCCGGGTCCCAGCGCACCAGCGCCTGGACGACGGCGTGCGCGGCGTCCGCGGCGACCACCACCTGCCCGCCGTCCGGCGCGGAGCGGACCAGGGCGGCCGCGTTCACCCACCGGCGCAGGGTCTCCTCCCCCGCCCGGAGGTCGGCGCGGCCGAGCAGCGCCCACGAGTCCAGCAGCAGCGCCGCCCCGTACCCGCCCTCGGCGACCGGCTCGGCCCCGGGCGTGGCCACGACCAGCGCCGGGCCGCCCGGCACGGCGGCCAGCACCCCGGAGCCGCGCCCGGAGACCCGCACCGCCGCCCCGGGGAAGGCCCGCCCCAGCTCCTCGGCGGTCCGGGTGGCGCCGACGACGGAGGCGCGCAGCTTGGTGCCGTGGCAGTACGGGCAGTCGAACGTCGCCGCCGGGCGGGCGCACCAGCGGCAGGCCGGCACGCGGGAGCCGCCCGTCCCGGGCGTGGGTGAGATCCCCAGCGGCCCGGAGCAGACCGGGCACCGCGCCGGGGCGCGGCAGCGGTCGCAGGCCAGGCCGGGCGCGTACCCGGCCCGCGGCACCTGCACCAGCACCGGTGCGCCGTCGGCCAGCGTCTGCCGGGCGACCCGGTGGGCGAGGCTGGGGAGCCGGGCGGTGCGGGCGGCCGGGTCGCGGGCCAGCTCGGCGTCGGCCCCCAGCGCGTGCACCCGGGGCGCGGCGGCGCGCAGGGTGGCGCGGTCGGCCACCAGCTCGTGCGCCCACCCGCTCTCGACCAGGAGCTGCGCCTCGGCGGTGCGGGCGGTCGCCGCGACCACCGCCGCGCACGAGGTCAGGTGCGCACGGTGCACCAGCACGTCACGGGCGTGCGCGTAGGGCGCGCGCGGTTCGGCGTGCAGGTCGTCGCCGTCGTCCCAGACCGCGACCAGGGCGAGGTCGGCGACCGGCGCGTAGACCGCCGCCCGGGTGCCGAGCACCACCTTCGCGCTGCCGCGGACGGCGTCGAGGAAGCGGCGGTACCGGGCGTCGGGAGCGGCGTCGGCGCGCAGCACGACGAACGAGCCCTTCGGCAGCCGGGCCTCCGCGGCGGCGGCCAGCCGGTCGAGGTCGCGTCCGTCCGGTGCGACGACCAGGGCGCCGCGGCCGCCGGAGAGCGCGGCCTGGCACAGCTCGACCAGCCGGGCGGGCCAGTCCTCGCCGGGCAGCGCCGTCCAGACCGCCCGCGCCGGCCGCCCCTCGGCGACCGCGGCCAGCAGGGCCGGACCGGTGGCATACCGCGCGAAGCCGGCCGGGTCGGGCGGCGGCGGGGCGGGTGGCGCCTCGGCCGGCGGGCGCTTCTCGGCGGCGGCCCGGCGCGGCGGCACGGCCAGCCGCAGCACGTCGGGGACGGTGCCGCCCCAGCGGTCGGCGACCGACCGGGCGAGCACCGCGACCTCCGGGGTGAGCACCGGCTCGGACGAGACGAGCTTGGCCAACGGCGCCAGCTTGCCGCCGTGCTCGGTGCTGGTCCCCAGGTCGAGGACGAACCCGTCGACCAGCTGCCCGGCGAAGCGCACGCGGACCCGGCAGCCGGGCCGGACGTCGCCGGCCAGCTCCTCGGGGACGGCGTAGTCGAAGGTCCGGTCGAGGTGCGCCAGGGGCACGTCGACGACGACCCGGGCCACCGTCGGCCCCGTCCGGAGGCTCACCACGGGCGTGCGGGTGGTGAGGGAGACGGGGCCCGCTTCCGGTGCGTTCAGGCCCCGGTGGCCGCGCGGAGCGCCTCGACGCGGTCCAGCCGCTCCCAGGGCAGGTCGATGTCGGTGCGGCCGAAGTGCCCGTAGGCGGCCGTCGGCGCGTAGATCGGGCGCAGCAGGTCCAGGTCGCGGACGATGGCGCCCGGACGCAGGTCGAAGACCGAGCCGATCGCCTTCTCCAGCACGTCGTCGGCGACCGTGCCGGTGCCGAACGTCTCGACGAACAGGCCGACCGGGTGCGCGGCGCCGATGGCGTAGGCCACCTGGACCTCGCAGCGGCGGGCCAGCCCGGCGGCGACGACGTTCTTGGCCACCCAGCGCATCGCGTAGGCGCCGGAGCGGTCCACCTTCGACGGGTCCTTGCCCGAGAAGGCGCCGCCGCCGTGCCGCGCCATGCCGCCGTAGGTGTCGACGATGATCTTGCGACCGGTGAGCCCGGCGTCGCCCATCGGCCCGCCGATGACGAACTTGCCGGTCGGGTTGACCAGCAGCCGGTAGCCGCTGGTGGGCAGGCCGAGGGCCGCCAACTCCGGCTCGACCACCAGCTCCTGGACGTCGGGGGCCAGCAGTTGCTCGATCGAGATGTCCTCGGCGTGCTGGGAGGAGACGACCACGGTGTCGACGGCGACCGGGCGGTCGTCCTCGTAGACGACGGTGACCTGGGTCTTGCCGTCGGGCCGCAGGTAGGGCACCGAGCCGTCCTTGCGCACCGCCGACAGCCGCCGCGACAGCCGGTGCGCCAGCGCGATCGGCAGCGGCATGAGCTCGGGGGTCTCGTCGGTGGCGTACCCGAACATCAGGCCCTGGTCGCCGGCGCCCTGCCGCTCGATCTCGTCCTCGGTGGTGCCCGCGGTGCGCGCCTCGTAGCCGGTGTCCACGCCCTGGGCGATGTCCGGCGACTGGGAGCCGATCGAGACGCTGACGCCGCACGAGGCGCCGTCGAAGCCCTTGCGCGAGGAGTCGTAGCCGATGCCGAGGATCGTCCGGCGGACGATCTCGGCGATGTCGACGTAGCCGGCGGTGGTGACCTCGCCGGCGATGTGCACCTGGCCGGTGGTGATGAGCGTCTCCACGGCGACCCGGCTGCGCGGGTCCTGCTCGAGCATGGCGTCGAGGATGGAGTCGCTGATCTGGTCGGCGATCTTGTCCGGGTGGCCCTCGGTCACCGACTCGGACGTGAAGAGACGGCGTGGCACTGGGGCTCCTAGCGGTCGGGAACGGTTCGGGTCCTGCCGTGCGGCAGGGGCGTCGGGTTGGAGGTTACCGGCGGAGGCCGACCACCGGGCGCACGGACGATGGCCGGTTCAGGACAGCCGCGGCGCCACGGCGCTCCAGATGCCCGCCGCCACGGCGTCCTTGGTGCCCTCGCGCAGCTCGGTGTCGGTGCCGTCGGCGGCGAGCACCACCGCGGCGTTGTCCGGCCGGCCGAACACCCGCCCGCCCGAGACGTCGTTGACCACCAGCAGGTCGCAGCCCTTGCGGGCGAGCTTGGCGCGGGCGTGGGTGAGCACGTCGCCGGCGTCGTCCCCCGTCTCGGCGGCGAAGCCGATGACGAGCTGCCCGGCCGGGCGCTTGGTGACCAGCTCGGCCAGCACGTCGGGGTTGCGTGCCAGCGGCACCGCGCTGGGCTCGGCGGCGCTGCCCTTCTTCAGCTTGGTCGCGGCGACCGTCGACGGCCGGAAGTCGGCGACCGCCGCGGACATGACGACGACGTCGGCGTCCGCCGCCTCGGCCAGCACGGCGCTGCGCAGCTCCTCCGCCGTACCGACGGGGACGACGCGGACCCCGAACGGCGCGGGCAGGTCGACGTTGGCCGCGACGAGCACGACCTCGGCGCCGCGGGCGACGGCCACGCGGGCCAGGGCCCACCCCTGCCGGCCCGACGAGCGGTTGCCCAGGTACCGGACGGGGTCCAGGGGCTCCCGGGTGCCGCCGGCGCTGATGACCACGCGCCGTCCGGCCAGGTCGGGGGCGAGCGCGGCGGCGCCGTCGGTGAGCACCACGGCGGCCAGGGCGGCGATGTCGGCCGGCTCCGGCAGGCGCCCGGGCCCGGAGTCGGGGCCGGTCAGCCGGCCCACGGCCGGGGGCAGCACGATCGCGCCGCGACGGCGGAGGGTGGCCACGTTGTCCTGGGTGGCCGGGTGCAGCCACATCTCGGTGTGCATGGCCGGGACGAAGACCACCGGGCAGTGCGCGGTGAGCAGGGTCGCGGCGAGCAGGTCGTCGGCCCGGCCGGCGGCGGCGCGGGCCAGCAGGTCGGCGGTGGCCGGGGCGACGACGACGAGGTCGGCGGTCTGCCCGATGCGCACGTGGGCCACCTCGTCGACGTCGCTCCAGACGTCGGTGGTGACCGGGTGGCCCGACAGCGCCTCGAACGTGGCCGCCCCGACGAAGCGCAGCGCGGCCGGCGTCGGCACGACCCGCACGTCGTGGCCGGCCTCGGTGAACTCCCGGAGGAGGAGGGCGGCCTTGTAGGCGGCCACTCCCCCGCTGACACCGAGCACGATCCTCGCCATGCGGGTCATCCTCCACCAGACACGACGGCGCCCCCGGAACGAACCGGAGGCGCCGGTGAGGACCCCGTCCTCCCCACCCTTCGCAAGCTCAGGGCGGGACCGGGACGGGGCCTCAGTTCTCGCCGGCGGTGTGGGTGAGCAGGCCCTCGTTGATCTCGCGCAGCGCGATCGAGAGCGGCTTCTCCTGCGGGGCGGTGTCGACCAGCGGGCCGACGTACTCCAGCAAGCCCTCGGAGAGCTGGCTGTAGTAGGCGTTGATCTGCCGCGCGCGCTTGGCGGCGAAGATCACCAGGCCGTACTTGCTGCTGGTGCGCTCGAGCAGCTCGTCGATCGGCGGGTTGGTGATGCCCTCGGGGGCGGGTGCGACTCCGGACACGGGCGGGCGTGCTCCTCAGATCGTTCGACGGGAGTGGCGGGCGGCGCTGGCCGCGGGCCCGCTACTCGTGGGCGCCGCTGCCCCGCTCAGGGCGGCCGGACGACGGCGCAGTCAGCAAGCCTACCAACTCGTCGGCGGCCCGGGTGACGTCGTCGTTGACCACCACCACGTCGAACTCCCCCGCGGCGTCCAGCTCGGCCTGCGCGATGGCCAGCCGGCGCTCCTGCACGGCGGGGGGCTCGGAGCCCCGGCCGGCCAGCCGGCTGACCAGTTCGGCCCAGGACGGCGGGGCGAGGAAGACCAGCTGGGCACCGGCGTCGCGGGCGCGGACCTGCCGGGCCCCCTGGAGCTCGATCTCCAGCAGCGCCGGTGCCCCGGTGGCCAGGCGCTCGCGCACCGGGGCGGCCGGCGTGCCGTAGCGGTTGCCCGCGTACTCGGCCCACTCGAGGAGCCCGTCCTCGGCGATCAGCCGGTCGAACTCCGCGTCGTCGACGAAGTGGTAGTGCACTCCGTCGAGCTCACCGGCGCGGGGCGGCCGGGTGGTCGCCGACACCGACAGCCAGACCTCCGGGTACCGGCGCCGGACCTCGGCCACGACCGTGCCCTTGCCGACCCCGGAGGGTCCCGAGAGCACGGTCAGCCGCGCCGGTGTGCCTTGCTCGGCAGCACGTCCCACTCGTCGTCGTCCTCGACCTCCGGGCGCCTCGTCGTGCGGGTCAGCCCTCCGCGGCGACGTGGTCGGCGGAGACCTGGTCGCCGCCGAACTCCGCTTCGAGGGCCTTGCGCTGGTTGGCACCCAGTCCGCGCACCCGGCGGGTCGGGGAGATCTCGAGCCGCTCCATGATCTTGGCAGCCCGTGCCTTGCCCACTCCGGGCAGGGACTCCAGGACCGCGGAGACACGCATCTTGCCGATGACCTCGTCGCTCTCACCCTGGCGCAGGACGTCGCCCACGGTGGCGCCCTTGCTCTTGAGCCGCTCGCGCAGCTCGGCACGGGACTTGCGGGCGGCGGCGGCCTTCTCGAGTGCAGCGGCGCGCTGTTCGGGGGTCAGATCAGGGAGGGGCATGGTGCGACCCAATCGTGTCGTCGCCGGCTCGCGGTTCGACCGGCGGGGGCTCCGGTGCTGTGTCGGGGACAGAGCTCACTGCTGAGCCTGTCGGCCAACCTAGTTCCCGGAAAAGCGCAGGTCACGCCCGTCTTTCCGGTTCGTTTCACGCGGAGGGTGACTCGCCGGCCACGGTGCGTTCAACACCGTGCTCACGGTCTGTCATCCCCGCAGGTCAGCGACGACCGTCGCGGGCCCTACGGTCGGTTCCGGAAGCGGACGGTTCCGTCCGACACGCCGGTCGCGACACGCCGAGCGGAGCCGGAAACCGCTGGTGACGAGGCCGTCGGGGCGCTCGGTCGGGTGACCACCGCCGCCGTCCCGACGCCTCGCGCCTCACCCGGCCAGCTCGGTGGCCCACCGGTCGGCCGCGGCCCGGAGTGCGGCGGGGTCGGGGCCGGCGGACAGCACGTCGCGGGACACGGTGGGGACGACGGCCGCGTCGCCGCCGAACAGCCGGCGCAGGTCGGCCACCGATCCACCCTGGGCGCCGAGACCGGGAGCCAGCACCGGACCGCCGAGCCCGGCGAGGTCGACGTCGATCTCGCGCAGGGTGGCGCCGACGACCACCCCGAACGAGCCGGTGTGCGCGCCGAACCGGCTGCTCAGGTCGCGGACGGCGGCGACGTCGGGCAGCGGGTCGCCGACGACCC
The DNA here is from genome assembly GCF_051383635.1 of Geodermatophilus sp. CPCC 205506. Lineage (NCBI taxonomy): Bacteria > Bacillati > Actinomycetota > Actinomycetes > Geodermatophilales > Geodermatophilaceae > Geodermatophilus > Geodermatophilus sp. CPCC 205506. The sequence goes on from NZ_JALPKP010000045.1 coordinate 7,376, forward strand.
AGCCCGGGGTGTTCCAGCCGCGCACGGTGTCGACGACGACCTGCGCGACCGACCGCTCCCCCACCAGGGCGTGCTGGAGCGTGCCCGCGTCGGGGTTGGAGGTGCGGGCCAGCACGAACAGCCCGCCGCCGAACCGGCGCGCCGTGTCGACCGCGGGCTGCAGCGAGCCGGGGCCGAGGTACGGGCTGACCGTCATGGCGTCCACGGTCAGCGGGTGGTCGGGGCGCAGGTAGTCGGCGTAGGCGTCCATCGTCGAGCCGATGTCGCCGCGCTTGGCGTCCAGCAGGACGAGGGCACCGGCGGCCCGCGCCCGCGCGACGGCGTCCTCCAGGACGGCCAGGCCCCGGGAGCCGTGCCGCTCGTAGAAGGCCAGCTGCGGCTTGAGGACGGCGACGCTGCCGGCCAGCCCGTCGACGACCGCGTCGGTGAACCGAGCCAGGCCCGAGGGGTCGTCCGACAGCCCCCAGCGCTCCAGCAGCGGCGCGTGCGGGTCGATGCCCACGCACAGCGGGCCGCGGGCGGCGACGGCGTCGGCCAGCCGCTCGCCGAACGGTTGTCTCATCGGTGCGCGTACCCGACGGCGTCGCGCAGGCTCGCGAAGCCGCGCGCGGCCAGTGCCGCGGCCAGCTCGTCGTGCACGCGGCCCACCGCCGAGGGGTCGGCGAACACCGCCGTCCCCACGCTGACCGCCGACGCGCCGGCGAGGACGAACTGCAGCGCGTCCAGACCGGTGCGGATGCCGCCCATCCCCAGGATCGGGACCTCGGGGAGCGCCTGGTGCACCTGCCACACGCAGCGCAGCGCCACGGGGCGGATCGCCGGGCCGGAGAGCCCGCCGGTGACCCCGCCGAGCACCGGGCGCATGGTGTCCGGGTCGATGACCAGCCCGAGCAGGGTGTTGATCATCGACAGCCCGTCGGCGCCGGCGGCGACCACCGAGCGGGCCACCCCCACGATGTCGGTGACGTCGGGGCTGAGCTTCGCGTAGACCGGGTGCGCCGGGTCCGCGGCCGCCCGGACGGCAGCGACGACGTCGGCGGCGGCGACCGGGTCGCAGGCGAAGACCTCGCCGCGGCTCTCCACGTTCGGGCAGCTGATGTTGACCTCGAGACCCAGCACGCCGGGCGCCCCGCGCAGGCGCGCGGCCAGCTCGGCGAAGTCCTCGACCCGGGTGCCCGCGATGGAGACGAACGCCCGGGCGCCGCGCGCGGCCAGCCACGGCAGCTCGTCGGCCAGCAGCCCGTCGATGCCCGGACCCTGCAGGCCGATGGAGTTGAGCATCCCGCTCGGCGTCTCTGCCATGCGCGGCGTCGGCCGGCCGGACCGGGGCCGCAGCTGCACCGACTTGGTGACCACCGCGCCGATCGCGGCCAGGTCGACGAACGGCTCGAGCTCCTCCCCGAACGCCGAGCAGCCCGACGCGGTCAGCACCGGGCTCGGGATCGGCGCCGTCCCCAGCGCCGTCGACATGTCGACGGCCGTCTCGGAGGGGCCGACGTGGCCGCTCTGCCCCTTCAACGTCGCGGTCACGGTGCCACCACTCCCATCGCGTCGGCGCCCACGACGTCCCACGGCAGGGCGCCCACGTCGGCGAAGCGCACCCGGTCGCCGCCGAACACCGGGCCCTCGGTGCACGACCGGGAGAACCGGGTCCGCCCGTCGGCCCCGACCACCGGCAGCACGCAGGTCATGCAGACCCCGATCCCGCAGGCCATCGACTCCTCGACCGCCACGTAGGACGGCACGCCGGCCGCGGTGGCCGCGTCCGCGACCGCGCGCAGCATCGGCATCGGCCCGCAGGCGTAGACCACGCCGGCGTCGCCGAGCAGCTCGGCCACCGCGTCGGTGACCCGGCCGCGCCGGCCGGCGCTGCCGTCGTCCGTGGTCACCGCGACCGTGCCGGCCACGGCGGCCAGCTCGTCGACGGAGCACAGCCGCTCCGCCGAGGCGGCCCCGGTGACCGCGTCGACCGGGTGTCCCTGGTCGCGCAGCAGCTCGGCCAGCCCGACCAGCGCCGCGGCGCCGTACCCGCCGCCGACCAGCAGCGCCCGCGCCCCGGGCGGAGCGGCCGGGAAGGGCCGGCCCAGCGGGCCGACGACGTCGACGGTGTCCCCCGTCCGCAGCCCGGCCAGCCAGGTCGACCCGGGCCCGTGCGGCGCGACCACCACGGTGACCCGGCCGTCGGCCGCACCGGCGATCGCGATGGAGCGGCGCAGCAGGTGCGCCGAGGTCGGCCCGCCGACGGCGAAGGCGACGAACTGACCCGGTTCGGCGCGCCCGGCGATCTCCGGGGCGGTCAGCGTCAGCTCCACGTAGGCGCCGACCGGGCGGCGTCCGGTCACCTCCACGACGCGCTGCACCGGCGGGTGCGCGGCTCGCGGGGCCGGCTCGGTGAGCAGCGGGGCAGGGACGGCCGTCCCCGCCCCTGAGGCGGCGGTCACGGGTTCGTCCCGGCGGCGAGGGCGGCGTGGACCTCCTGGAGGCTGCGCACCCCGATGTCGTCGCGGCGCAGCGCCTCGACGCCCTGCACCGCGGCGGCCAGCCCCTGCACCGTGGTGATGCACGGGATGCCGGCGGCGACGGCGGCGGTGCGGATCTCGTAGCCGTCCAGCCGCGGCCCGCTGTTGCCGGGCGCGCCGAACGGGGTGTTGACGACGATGTCGACGTCGCCGGCGAGGATCCGCTCGACGACGTTGCCCGGGCCCTCGCTGAACTTGCCGACCACGTCGCAGGAGACGCCGTTGCGGCGCAGCACCTGCGCGGTGCCGGAGGTGGCCAGCACGTGGAAGCCGAGGTCGGCCAGCCGCTTGACCGGGAAGATCGCCGAGCGCTTGTCGCGGTTGGCCAGCGAGACGAACACCGTCCCCTCGGTGGGCAGCGAGCCGTACGCGGCGGCCTGGGACTTCGCGAACGCCGTCCCGAAGCCGGTGTCGAGGCCCATGACCTCGCCGGTGGACTTCATCTCCGGGCCGAGCACGGTGTCGACGTTGTGCCCCTCGACCGTGCGGAACCGGTGGAAGGGCAGCACCGCCTCCTTGACCGCGATCGGCATGTCCGCGGGCAGGTCCGCGCCGTCGCCGGTGGCCGGCAGCACGCCGGCGGCGCGCAGCTCGGGGATGGTCTCCCCGACCGCGATGCGCGCGGCGGCCTTGGCCAGCTGGACGGCGGTGGCCTTGGAGACGAACGGCACGGTGCGGCTGGCCCGCGGGTTGGCCTCCAGCACGTAGAGGATGTCGTCCTTGACCGCGTACTGGACGTTGATCAGCCCGCGGACGCCGACCCGGGCCGCGAGCTTCTCCGTCGCGGCGCGGATGCGCACCAGGTCGGCCGAGCCGAGGGTGATCGGCGGCAGCGCGCAGGCGGAGTCGCCGGAGTGGATGCCGGCCTCCTCGATGTGCTCCATGACGCCGCCGAGGTAGAGCTCGTTGCCGTCGTAGAGCGCGTCGACGTCCACCTCGACGGCGTCCTCGAGGAACCGGTCGACCAGCACGGGGTGCTCGGGGCTGACGTCGGTGGCCTTGGCGATGTAGGCCTCCAGCGTGGCGTCGTCGTAGACGATCTCCATGCCGCGCCCGCCCAGCACGTACGAGGGGCGGACCAGCACCGGGTAGCCGATGACCGCCGCGATCTCCCGCGCCTCGGCGAAGGTGGTCGCGGTGCCGTGCTTGGGTGCCAGCAGCCCGGTGTCGTGCAGCACCCGGGAGAAGGCGCCGCGGTCCTCGGCGGCGTCGATGGACTCCGGCGAGGTGCCCAGCACCGGCACGCCGGCGTCCTTGAGCCGCTGCGCCAGACCCAGCGGCGTCTGCCCGCCGAGCGTGCAGATCACCCCGGCGACGGGGCCGGCGGCGCGCTCGGCCTCCACCACCTCCAGGACGTCCTCGAAGGTCAGCGGCTCGAAGTACAGCCGGTCGGCGGTGTCGTAGTCGGTGGAGACGGTCTCCGGGTTGCAGTTGACCATCACCGCCTCGTAGCCGGCGTCCTGCAGCGCCGCGAGCGCGTGCACGCACGAGTAGTCGAACTCGATGCCCTGCCCGATCCGGTTGGGGCCGGAGCCGAGGATGAGCACCGCCGGCCTCTCCCGCGGCTCGACCTCCGTCTCCTCGTCGTAGGAGGAGTAGTGGTACGGCGTGCGGGCGGCGAACTCCGCCGCGCAGGTGTCGACGGTCTTGAAGACCGGCCGGATGCCCAGGCGCCACCGGAGCCTCCGGACGCCGTCCTCCCCGGCCAGCTCCGGCCGCAGCGCGGCCACCTGCCGGTCGGAGAGCCCGTACCGCTTGGCGCGGCGGAGCAGGTCCGGGGTGAGCGACGGCGCGTCGTGCACCTCGGTGCCGATCTCGGTGACCAGGGCGATCTGGTCGACGAACCACGGGTCGAAGCCGCTGGCCTCGGCCACCTGCTCGACCGTGGCGCCGGCGGAGAGCGCCTGCTCGGCCAGGTAGAGCCGCCCGTCGACCGGGGTGCGCAGCCGCTCGAGCAGCTCGGCGGGGTCGGCGTTGGCGTCCTCCACCCCGGTCCAGAACCCGGCCACGGAGGTCTCCGTGGACCGCATGGCCTTGCCCAGCGCCTCGGGGAAGTTGCGGCCCAGGGCCATGACCTCGCCGACGCTCTTCATCGTCGTGGTCAGCCGCGGGTCGGCGCCGGGGAACTTCTCGAACGCGAACCGCGGGATCTTCACCACGACGTAGTCCAGCGCCGGCTCGAAACTGGCCGGCGTGACGCCGGTGATGTCGTTGGTGATCTCGTCCAGCGTGTAGCCGATGGCCAGCTTCGCGGCGATCTTGGCGATCGGGAAGCCGGTGGCCTTGGACGCCAGCGCGGACGACCGCGACACCCGAGGGTTCATCTCGATGACGACCAGCCGGCCGGTCTGCGGGTGGACGGCGAACTGGATGTTGCAGCCGCCGGTGTCGACGCCGACCGCGCGCAGCACGGCGATCCCGACGTCGCGCATCTGCTGGTACTCGCGGTCGGTGAGGGTCATCGCCGGGGCGACGGTCACCGAGTCGCCGGTGTGCACGCCCATCGCGTCGATGTTCTCGATGGAGCAGATGACCACCACGTTGTCGCTGCGGTCGCGCATCAGCTCGAGCTCGAACTCCTTCCAGCCGAGCACCGACTCCTCGATGAGCACGGTGTGCACCGGGGAGTCGGCGAGCCCGTGCCCGGCCATCCGGCGCAGCATCGGCTCGTCGGTGGCGATGCCGGAGCCGAGCCCGCCCATGGTGAAGCTGGGCCGGATGACGACCGGGTAGCCGACCTCCGCGGCCGTGGCGAGGGCCTCCTCGACGCTGGCGCAGACGGTGGAGCGCGGGGCGTCGGCGCCGATCGACCGGACGATGTCCTTGAACATCTGCCGGTCCTCGCCGCGGTTGATCGCGTCGACGTCGGCGCCGATGAGCCGCACGCCGTACCGCTCGAGGACGCCGTTCTCGTAGAGCCCGATCGCGATGTTGAGCGCGGTCTGGCCGCCGAGGGTGGCCAGCAGCGCGTCGGGCCGCTCCTTGGCGATGACCTTCTCGACGAACTCCGGGGTCAGCGGCTCGACGTAGGTGGCGTCGGCGATCTCCGGGTCGGTCATGATCGTCGCCGGGTTGCTGTTGACCAGGCTGACCCGCAGCCCCTCGGCCCGGAGCACCCGGCAGGCCTGGGTGCCGGAGTAGTCGAACTCGGCGGCCTGGCCGATGAGGATCGGCCCGGAGCCGATCACCATCACGTGGTGGATGTCGGTGCGCTTGGGCATCAGGCGTTCTTCTCCGCGGTGCTGTGCTCCACGACGGGAGGCGGGCTGACGGCGTCCCCGGTGTCCCGGGTGCGCTCCATGAGGTCGACGAAGCGCTGGAACAGCGGCGCGGCGTCGTGCGGGCCGGCGGCTGCCTCGGGGTGGAACTGGACGCTGAACGCCGGGGCGTCGAGGCAGCGCAGCCCCTCGACGACGTCGTCGTTGAGGCCCACGTGGCTCACCTCGACCCGCCCGTAGGGGGTGTCGGTGGGCCGGTCCAGCGGGGCGTCGACGGCGAAGCCGTGGTTGTGGCTGGTCACCCGCACCGTGCCGCTGACCCGGTCGAGCACCGGCTGGTTGAGCCCGCGGTGGCCGAAGCGCAGCTTGTAGGTGCCCAGGCCGAGCGCCCGGCCCAGGATCTGGTTGCCGAAGCAGATGCCGAACAGCGGGCGGCCGGCGTCGAGCACGCCCCGCACCGCCTCGACCGCGTAGTCGGCGGCGGCCGGGTCGCCGGGGCCGTTGGAGAGGAAGACGCCGTCGGGCCCGGCGGCGAGCAGGTCCGCGGCGGTCGCGGTGGCGGGCAGCACGTGCGTCTCGACGCCGAGCTCGGCCAGGTGCCGCGGCGTCGCGGTCTTGATGCCGAGGTCCAGCGCGGCGATGGTGAACCGCTTCTCCCCCACCGCCGGGACGACGTAGGGGTCGTTGGCGGTGACCGCGGGGGCGAGGTCCGCGCCGGTCATGCTCTCCGACGCGAGCACCCGGACCAGCAGGTCGTCGGCCGACAGCCCGTCGCTGCTGATGCCGGCCCGCATGGCGCCGCGCTCGCGCAGGTGCCGGGTGAGCGCCCGGGTGTCGACGCCGCTGATGCCGACCACGCCCTGGGCGACCAGCTCGTCGTCCAGGCTGCCGGTGGCCCGCCAGTTGGCCGGCCGGCGGGCGGGGTCGCGGACGACGAAGCCGGCCACCCACATGCGGCGGCTCTCGTCGTCCTCGCCGTTCACGCCGGTGTTGCCGATGTGCGGGGCGGTCATGACGACGACCTGGCGGTGGTAGCTGGGGTCGGTGAGGGTCTCCTGGTAGCCGGTCATCCCGGTGGAGAACACCGCCTCGCCGACCGTCGTCCCGACCGCGCCGTAGGCCTCGCCCCGGAACGTCCTCCCGTCCTCGAGGACGAGTACTGCTTCTCTCAACGAACTGCCTTCCCGTCCAGAACGGTCGGCGTCCCCCGCAGGAACGTCGCGACCACCCGGCCGGGGAGCTCCCGGCCGGCGTAGGGGCTGTTGCGGCTGCGGCTGGCCAGCGCCGCGGGGTCGACCACCGACCGCGCGGCCGGGTCGAGCAGCACCAGGTTGGCCGGCTCCCCGGGGGTCAGGGGACGGCCGTGCCCGTCCAGCCGGCCGATCGCCGCGGGCCGCGCCGACATGCGGTCGGCGACGCCCCGCCAGTCGAGCAGGCCGGTCTCGACCATGGTCTGCACGACCACGGCCAGCGCCTGCTCCAGGCCCAGCATCCCCGGCCGGGCGCTGGCCCACTCGGTCTCCTTGTCCTCCACCGCGTGCGGCGCGTGGTCGGTGGCGACGGCGTCGATCGTGCCGTCGGCCAGTCCGGCGCGCAGGGCCTCGACGTCGGCGTCCGTGCGCAGCGGCGGGTTGACCTTGAAGACCGGGTCGTAGCTCTCGGCGCACGCGTCGGTGAGCAGCAGGTGGTGCGGGGTCACCTCGGCGGTCACCTGGACGCCGCGGGACTTCGCCCAGCGCAGCAGCTCCACCGAGCCCGCCGTCGAGACGTGGCAGACGTGCAGCCGCGCGCCGACGTGCCCGGCCAGCAGCACGTCGCGGGCGATGATCGCCTCCTCCGCGGCGGCCGGCCAGCCGGCCAGGCCCAGCCGGGCGGAGCGGTCGCCCTCGTGCATCTGCGCGCCGGCGGTCAGCCGCGGCTCCTCCGCGTGCTGGGCGACGACGCCGTCGAGGGCCTTCACGTACTCCAGCGCCCGGCGCATCAGCGCCGGGTCGGCGACGCAGTGGCCGTCGTCGGAGAACACGCGGACGCGGGCGGCGGAGTCGGCCATCGCGCCGAGCTCGGCCAGCCGCTCGCCGGCCAGGCCCACGGTCACCGCGCCCACGGGGACGACGTCGACCAGCCCGGCCGCCTGGCCCAGCCGCCAGACCTGCTCGACGACGCCGGCGGTGTCGGCCACCGGGTCGGTGTTGGCCATGGCGTGCACCGCGGTGTAGCCGCCGAGGGCCGCCGCGCGGCTGCCGGTCTCGACCGTCTCGGCGTCCTCCCGGCCGGGTTCGCGCAGGTGGGTGTGCAGGTCGACGAGGCCGGGGAGGGCGATCAGCCCGCCGGCCTCGACCACCTCGGCACCGGGCGCGGAGAGGCTCTCCCCGATGGCGGCGATCCGGCCGTCCGCCACCAGGATGTCGGCGGCGTCCTCGCCGTAGGGGCGGGCCCCCGTGATGAGCAACGTCATGAGGGGGCGCCTCCCAGCAGCAGGTACAGGACGGCCATGCGCACGGAGACGCCGTTGCCGACCTGCTCGACGATCGTGGAACGGACGGAGTCGGCCACCTCGGCGGCGATCTCCATGCCGCGGTTCATGGGGCCCGGGTGCATGACGATCGCGTCGTCGGCCAGGGCGCCCACCCGCCGGGTGTCCAGGCCGTAGCGGCGGCTGTACTCCCGCGCGCTGGGGAAGAACGAGGCGTTCATGCGCTCGGCCTGGACCCGCAGCATCATCACCACGTCGGCCTTGGGCAGCACGGCGTCCAGGTCGTAGGAGACCTCCGCCGGCCAGCTGCCCACCCCCACCGGCAGCAGCGTGGGCGGGGCGACCAGGGTGACCTCGGCGCCGAGGGTGTGCAGCAGCCGCACGTTGGAGCGGGCCACCCGGCTGTGCAGGACGTCGCCGACGATCGCGACCCGCACGCCCTCGACCCGGCCCAGCCGGCGCCGGATCGTGTAGGAGTCCAGCAGCGCCTGGGTGGGGTGCTCGTGCGTGCCGTCGCCGGCGTTGACGACGCTGCCGCGGACCCAGTTCGCCAGCCGGTGCGGTGCCCCGGAGGCGCCGTGCCGGACGACGATCGCGTCGCTGCCCATCGCCTCGAGCGTCAGCGCGGTGTCCTTGAGGCTCTCGCCCTTGGAGACGCTGCTGCCCTTGGCGGAGAAGTTGATGACGTCGGCGGAGAGCCGCTTGGCCGCCAGCTCGAACGAGATGCGGGTGCGGGTGGAGTCCTCGTAGAAGAGGTTGACGACCGTGCGGCCGCGCAGCGTCGGCAGCTTCTTGACCTCGCGGCCGGCGAGCGCGGCGTCGATCTGCGCCGCGGTGTCGAGCACCAGCGTCGCGTCGGCGCGGTCGAGGTCGGCCGCGTCCAGCAGGTGTCGCTTCACGCCTTCTCCCCCTCCGTGACCAGCACCTCGTCGGTGCCGTCGATCTCGTCCAGGTGCACGCGGACCTGCTGCGCGCGGGAGGTCGGCACGTTCTTGCCGACGTAGTCGGCGCGGATCGGCAGCTCCCTGTGGCCGCGGTCGACCAGCACCGCGAGCTGCACCGCGCGCGGCCGGCCGAGGTCGCGGAGCGCGTCGAGCGCCGCGCGGACCGACCGGCCGGAGTAGAGGACGTCGTCGACGAGGACGACCAGCCGGCCGTCGATGCCGCCCTCGGGCAGGACGGTGACCTCCAGCGCCCGGACGCCGCGCAGCCGCAGGTCGTCGCGGTAGAGGGTGATGTCGACGGTGCCCACGTCGACACGGGTGCCGGAGAAGGCCTCGATGCGGGCGGCGAGCCGGCGGGCCAGTGGGGCGCCGCGGGTCGGGATGCCGACCAGCACGAGGTCGGCGAGGCCGTTGCCCGCCTTCTCGATCAGCTGGTGGGCCATCCGGTCGACCACGCGGGCGACGTCGGGGGCGGTGAGGAGCGGAGCGGGGCTGCCGAGGGCAGCCGCGGACGAGTCGGCCATCAGGCCTCCTTCCCCGCCTCACTGGACGGGTCGTTAAAGGAGTGGTTGGACCGGGACCGACGGTACTGCACCCTCCGGTGTGACCCGCACCGCGCCCCGGAGAGGCGGAGATCGGATCCCGTCACCCGACAGGAGTCTTCTGGTGTCGCACTCTCCGCTCGACCAGTACGCTCCGTGACGACAACTCGACTTCGACGACGGACAGTGAGCAGGAAGCGATGAGCACCGACTACTCACGGGCCCTCGGTGCCCGGCTCCGGGCCATCCGGAACCAGCAGGGTCTCTCCCTCCAGGGTGTGGAGGACAAGTCACACGGCCGGTGGAAGGCCGTCGTCGTCGGCTCCTACGAGCGCGGCGACCGCGCGGTCACCGTGCAGCGGCTGTCCGAGCTGGCGGTCTTCTACGGCGTCCCGGTCTCCGAGCTGCTGCCCGACCCGCGGCCGAGCTCGGCGGTCACGTCGACGACGAAGATCGTGCTGAACCTGGAGTCCCTGGGCTCGCTGCCCGCCGACGAGGCCGGCCCGCTGGCCCGCTACGCCTCGACGATCCAGGCGCAGCGGCACGACTACAACGGCAAGGTCCTCTCGATCCGCGCCGAGGACCTCAAGTCGCTGGCGATCATCTACGACATGAGCCCCGACGAGCTGACCTCCCGGCTCATCGAGTGGGGCGTGCTCTCCCCCGGCATGGAGAGCGTCGTGGGCTTCGGCGGCGACGAGGACGAGGACGAGGTCAACCCCAACTGGGAGCGCCGCCGCACCCCGCGCTGACCCGGAGACGTCGAGGGCCCCTGACCGCACGGCGGTCGGGGGCCCTTCGCACGTCCGGCACAGGAAAGTGTCAGAGGGGCTCCCTAGCGTCGCCCGTGTCGCCGCCGATCCCCGAGGAGCCCCTGATGAGCCTGCCCGACCCGGTCCCCGTCGTCCTCGACGGTGAGCTCGTGCTCGCCGCCCGCCGGCGGGCGGCGCTGCGCCGGGTGCACCGGCAGCGGTCGGCCGCCCGGCTCACCGCGATGCTGGTGGCCGCCGGCCCCGGAGCCGGCCGACCGGGCTGACGCGTCAGCTGGTGGGCAGCTCCGCGTCCAGGATCGCGCCGAGGACGCCGTTGACGTAGGCCGGCGAGTCGTCCGTGGACAGCGCCTTGGCCAGCTCGACCGCCTCGTCGATGACCACGGCGTCGGGCACGTCGTCGGCCCACAGCAGCTCGAAGACCGCCATCCGCAGGATCGCGCGGTCGACGTCGGGCAGCCGCTCCAGCGACCAGCCGGTCGCGTGCCGCTCGATCAGCTCGTCGATACGCGGCCCGTGCTCGACGGCGCCCTCGACCAGCCGGACGGCGTGGTCCGGGATCGGCGGGCTGGCGTCGGCCACCCGCTCGCGCAGCAGCACCAGCGGGTCGGCGCTGCGGACGTCGGCCTCGTAGAGGACGTCGACGGCGCGCTTGCGCGCCTTGGAACGGGCAGCCACGGGGAGCCGGTGCGTCAGTTGGCGCGGCCGAGGTACCGGCCGTCGCGGGTGTCGACCTTGAGCTTGTCGCCGGTGTTGACGAACAGCGGCACCGCGATCTGGGCGCCGGTCTCCAGGGTGGCGGGCTTGGTGCCGCCGGTGGAGCGGTCGCCCTGCAGGCCCGGGTCGGTGTGCTGGACGACCAGTTCCATGGTCACCGGGAGCTCGACGTAGAGCGGGTTGCCGTCATGGACCGCGACGACGACCTCGGTGTTCTCCAGCAGGTAGTCCGCCCCGCCGCCGACGGTCTCGGCCGGCACGTGGATCTGCTCGTAGGTGTCGCCGTCCATGAAGACGTAGTCGGTGCCGTCCTTGTACAGGTACGTCATCGACCGCTTGTCCACGTTGGCGGTCTCGACCTTGGTGCCGGCGTTGAACGTCTTGTCGACCACCTTGCCCGACAGCACGTTCTTCAGCGTGGTGCGGACGAAGGCGCCGCCCTTGCCCGGCTTCACGTGCTGGAACTCGGTGACGGTCCAGAGCTGGCCGTCGAGGTTGAGGACCAGGCCGTTCTTGAGGTCGTTGGTGGTAGCCATCAGAGGACCAGTAGTTCCTTGCTCGTGAGGGTCAACAACTCGGGCTCGTCGTCCGTGACGATCAGGGTGTCCTCGATCCGGACTCCGCCGTGGCCGGGGAGGTACACCCCCGGCTCCACGGTGACGGCCATGCCGGCGGCCAGCGTACCCGCGCCGAGCTGCCCGATGCCCGGCGCCTCGTGGATCTCCAGCCCCACGCCGTGCCCGAGGCCGTGGGTGAAGTGCTCGCCGTGGCCGGCGGCGGCGATGACCTCACGCGCCGCGGAGTCGACCGCGACCACGTCCGCGCCGACGGCGAGGGCGGCCCGGCCGGCGGCCTGCGCGGCCGCGACCAGCTCGTAGACCTCCCGCTGCCAGGCCGCCACGACCCCGCCCGGCCCGCCGAGGACGATGGTGCGGGTCATGTCGGAGTGGTAGCCGTCGACCGTCGCCCCGAAGTCCAGCTTGAGGAGGTCGCCCTCGCGCAGGACGGTCGTGTCCGGCCGGTGGTGCGGGATCGCGGAGTTCGCGCCCGCGGCCACGATCGTCTCGAAGGACGGCGCCTCGGCGCCCATGGCGAGCATCCGGGCGTCGAGCTCCCGGCCCACCTGCAGCTCGGTCCGTCCCGGCCGGAGCGCCCCCTCCGCGGCCAGCTCGGCAAGTGCCGCGTCGGCCACCGCGCACGCCCGGCGCAGCGCGTCCACCTCGTCGGAGTCCTTGATCGCCCGCAGTCCCTCCACCGCGCGGCGGACCGACACCAGCTCGGGCACGGTGCCGCCGGCCGCTGCGTCGGCGAGGACCGACTCCAGGCCGCGCAGCCCGTCGACGGTGACGTCGTGGCTCTCGTACCCGATCCGGCGGGCGGGCGGGCCCCCTGGATGAGAGCGCACCGCCTCGCGGGCGAGCGCGGCCGCGGTGTTCCGGTCGACGAGCAGCTCGACGTCGGGCACCTGGGTGCCGGCCTGGGTGGTGTAGCGGCCGTCGGTGCCGAAGACGTCCGGTCCGTCGGTGCGCAGCAGCAGCGCGCCGTTGGACCCGGTGAAGCCGGTGAGGTATCGGACGTTGAGCAGGTTGGTGACCAGGACGGCGTCCAGCCCGCGTTCGGCCGCGGTCGCCCGCAGCCGCTCCCGCCGCTCGGCGGCCCGGCTCACCGCGCCCCCCGTTCGGCTCCGCGCTCGCTCCGCTCCTCGCTCGCAGAGCTCGCTGCGATGCTCACTCGCTGTCGCCTCACCGCGCCCCCCGTTCGGCTCCGCGCTCGCTCCGCTCCTCGCTCGCAGAGCTCGCTGCGATGCTCACTCGCTGTCGCCTCACCGCGCCCCCCGTTCGGCTCCGCGCTCGCTCCGCTCCTCGCTCGCAGAGCTCGCTGCGATGCTCACTCGCTGTCGCCTCACCGGTGGTCCCGGGCCGCCAGCCAGCGCAGGGCCAGCACGTACCCGTCCACACCCAGCCCCGCGATCACGCCCTGGGCGACGCGGGAGACGTAGGAGAAGTGCCGGAACTCCTCGCGCTTGTGGATGTTGGTGACGTGCACCTCCAGCACCGGCGCACTCGTCGCGGCCAGCGCGTCGTGGAGGACCACCGAGGTGTGCGACCACCCGCCGGGGTTGATGACGATCGGGGAGCCGGCGTCGGTCGCCTCGTACACCCAGCGCAGCAGCTGGCCCTCGTCGTCGGTCTGCCGGACCTGCACCTGCAGACCGAGCTGGGCGCCGGCGGACTCGATCAGCTCGACGAGCTGGGCGTACGTCGTCGTCCCGTACTTCTCCGGCTCCCGCAGCCCCAGCCGGCCGAGGTTGGCACCGTTGAGCACCTGGATCGTCACGCTTCCTCCGATACTGCGGCCCACGCCGCGTCGAGCCAGGCCTGGTCGGGGTCGGTGAGGATGCGCGGCCGGCCGAGCCCGTCGAGGACGACGAACCGCAGCGAGGCGCCGCGGGCCTTCTTGTCCACCCGCATCACCGACTGCAGCCGCGGCCAGTCGCCGGCGTAGCGGGTCGGCAGCCCCATCGCGTCGATCAGCCGCCGGTGCCCGTTGACCTCCGCGCGGGTCAGCAGCCCCGCCTGGCCGGCCAGCTCGGCGGCGAACACCAACCCGACGGCGACCGCCTCGCCGTGCCGCCAGCCGAAGTCCTCCACGCGTTCGATCGCGTGGGCGAGGGTGTGCCCGTAGTTGAGGAACTCGCGCACGCCGGTGTCGAAGAGGTCCGTACCCACCGCGTCGGCCTTGACCTGCACCGCGCGCTCGATGAGCTCGGCGGTGTCCCGGCGGCCGGTGGGGTCGGCGTGGAGCAGGTCGAGGATCGCGCCGTCGGCGATGAAGCCGCACTTGACCACCTCGGCCAGCCCGGCGCGGAACTCCGCCTCCGGCAGCCCGGCGAGGACGTCGGTGTCAGCGAGCACCGCGGCCGGCGGGTGGAACGCGCCCACGAGGTTCTTCCCGGCACCGGTGTTGATCCCGGTCTTGCCGCCGACCGCGGCGTCCACCATGCCCAGCAGGCTGGTCGGCACCTGCACCACCCGCACGCCGCGCACCCAGGTGGCGGCGAGGAAGCCGGCGAGGTCGGTGACCGCACCGCCGCCCACGCCGACGACGGCGTCGGTCCGGGTGAGCCCCAGCCGGCCGAACTCCTCCCAGGCCGCCGCGGCGACCTCGGCGGTCTTGGCCGCCTCCCCGTCGGGGACGACGACCGCCTCGGCGGCGACGCCCGCGGACTGCAGGATCTCGACTGCGGCGCCCGCGCGCGCGGCCAGCGGCGGCGCGTGCACGACGGCGGCGCGGGCCGTCCCGGCCAGCACCAGGCCCAGCTCCACCTGCGCGGCGGGGCCGATGACGACCTCGTAGGGCTTGTCGCCCGCGACGTTCACCCGTCGCCTCATCATCGGTTCGCTCCCGCGGGCCGCTCCGCTCCTCGCTCGTTCCTCGCTGCGAGGCTCGCGCCCCTGTCCGCTCACGGCGTCGCCGCGCGGAGGGCGGTGGCCACGTCGGCGATCACGTCGCCGGGCTCCCGGTTGCCGGTGGGCACGGTGACGGTGGCGACCTCGGCGTACAGCGGAGCCCGCGCGAGGAGCAGGTTGCGCAGCGTGGCCCGCGGGTTCATGCCGAGCACCGGGCGCTCGCGGCCCAGGCCCACCCGCCGGGCGGCGGAGGCCAGGTCCACGTCCAGCCAGACCACGGTGCCGCCGGCCCGGCGGTAGCCGAGCAGCAGCTCCCGCGTGGCCGCGCTGAGCACCGCGCCCCCCCCGAGGGCGAGGACGCCGGCGTGCGTGGCCAGGGCGCGTGCCACCGCCTGCTCCTCCAGGGCGCGGAAGAACGGCTCGCCCCGGTCGACGAACAGGTCGGCGACGGACTGACCGGTGACGTCCTCGATGTCGGCGTCGGTGTCGCGGAACGGGACGCCGAGCAGTTCGGCGATGGCGGTGCCGACGGTCGTCTTGCCCGCCGACGGCGGCCCGACGAGGACCACGCGGGGGCCGACGGGGTTCGCGGACGTCATCGGATGGGGAGGGCGTCGAGGTAGGCCTGCACGTTGCGCCGGGTCTCGGGCACCGAGTCGCCGCCGAACTTCTCCAGCGCCGCGTCGGCCAGGACCAGGGCGACCATCGCCTCCATGACCACCGCGCCGCGGGGCACCGCGCAGGCGTCGCTGCGCTGGTTGATCGCGACCGCCGGCTCGAGCGTCGACGTGTCGACGGTGGCCAGCGCGCGCGGCACGGTGGAGATCGGCTTCATCGCCGCGCGGACCCGCAGCACCTCGCCGTTGGTCATGCCGCCCTCGATGCCGCCGGCGCGGTCGGTGAGCCGCTGGACGCGGCCGTCGGCGAGCACGATCTCGTCGTGGGCGACCGAGCCGCGGCGGCGGGCGGTCTCCAGGCCGTCGCCGACCTCCACCGCCTTGACCGACTGCACGCCCATGAGCGCGCCGGCCAGCCGGGAGTCCAGCCGGCGGTCCCAGTGCACGTGGCTGCCCAGGCCCGGCGGGAGGCCGTGGACGACGACCTCGATGACGCCGCCGAGGGTGTCGCCGTTCTTCCGGGCGTCGTCGACCTCGGCGACCATCAGCTCGCTGGTCGCCGGGTCCGCGCAGCGCACCGGGTCCTCGTCGATCCGGGGGTTGTCCTCCGGGCCGGGGACGATGCCCTCGGGCGTGACGACCGGGCCGATCGCCACGACGTGGCTGACCACCTCGGCCCCGAGCGCCTGGCGCAGGAAGGCGCGGGCGACGGCGCCCAGCGCGACGCGGGCCGCGGTCTCGCGGGCGCTGGCCCGCTCGAGCACCGGACGGGCGTCGTCGAAGCCGTACTTCTGCATGCCGGCGAGGTCGGCGTGGCCGGGCCGGGGGCGGGTCAGCGGCGCGTTGCGCGCCTGCCCGGCGAGCACCTCGGGGTCGACCGGGTCCGCCGACATGACCGTCGTCCACTTGGGCCACTCGGTGTTGCCGATCTGGACGGCGATCGGCCCGCCCTGGGTGACGCCGTGCCGGACCCCGCCGGTCAGCGTGACGACGTCCTCCTCGAAGGACATCCGGGCGCCGCGGCCGTGGCCGAGCCGGCGCCGGGCGAGGTCGACGTCGAGGTCGGAGGTCTGCACCTGCACGCCGGCGGGCAGGCCCTCGAGGATGGCGGTGAGCTGCTGGCCGTGCGACTCACCGGCGGTCAGCCAGCGCAACATGACCCGGATTGTAGGAGGACCCCCCTTCCCCCCTTCCCCCGCAGGCTCGGGCGGGGCCCGGGAGGGTGGCCGTTCCCGTCACCACGTGCCGGCGAGCGCCAGGGCCAGCACGGCGCCGACGAGCAGCGGTGGCCCGAACGGGAGGGCGCTGCGCCAGCCGGCCCGGCCGGTGGCCAGCAGGGCCAGCGAGACCAGTGCCCCGGTGAGCAGGCCGAGGAAGACCCCGGCCAGCAGCGCGCCCCACCCGACCCAGCCGAGCACCAGGCCGAGCAGGCCCAGGAGCTTGACGTCCCCGAAGCCGAGGCCCCGCGGGGAGACCAGGGCGGCCAGTGCGGCCAGCCCGAACGCGGCCGCGGCGGCCAGTCCGGCCCGGAGCAGGGCGGTCCAGGTCCCCAGGACGGCGGCGTCGAGCAGCAGGGCCGCGGCGACGACGCCCGCCGTGGGGTAGGTGACCCGGTCGGGCAGCCGGTGGACGGCGAGGTCCACCCCGGCCAGCACCACCCCGGCCGCGGCGGCCCAGAGCAACCCGAGCGTGGCGGGCCGCAGCCCGGCGAGCTGCAGCACGCCGGCCAGGGCGGCGGCGAGCACGGCGCCGGTGACCGCGGTCCGGAGCGGGCTCGCCGTCGCCGCGTCGTCCCGCGTCGCCAGGCGCACGGTCAGCCGGGCCAGCCAGGGGCCCAGCGCGAGCGCCGCGAGGACGGAGGCGGCGACCGCGGCCGGCGGCAGGTCCGCCACGCCGGCGGCGGTCAGCGGGCGTCCAGCGCCGCGCGCATCTCCGCGATCGGCGCCGGCTGCCCGGTCATCAGCTCGACCTGGACCGTGGCCTGCCAGAAGAGCACCTCGAGCCCGCCGACCACCGCGCCGCCCGCGTCGGCGACCGCCGTCGCCAGCGGGGTCGGCCACGGGTCGTAGAGCACGTCGAGGACGGTCTGTCCGGCCCGCCAGGGCAGCGCGGCCACGACCGGCTGCCCTCCGACGGGGACGGTGCTGACCACGACCGACGCGTCGACGACCGCCTGCTCCAGCGACACGACCGTCGTCGGCACGGTGAGGGTGTCGAGCACCCGCAGCAGGTCCCCGGCGCGGATCGGTTCCCGGACGACGACGTCGACGTGCTCGGCGCCCAGGGAGGCCAGCGCGACGGCCGCGGCCGCCGCCGTGCCCCCGGCGCCGAGGATCGCGGCCCGCTCGACCTGCTCGACGCCGGCCAGCTGCAGTGCCATGCCGATCCCGGTGACGTCGGTGTTCTCCGCCCGCCAGCCGGCGTCCGTGCGCACCAGCGTGTTGGCCGCGTGCAGCAGCCGCGGCAGCGGCTCGACGACGTCGGCGACGTCGGCCGCCGCCTGCTTGCACGGCATGGTGACCGAGAAGCCGCGCCACTCCTCGCCGAGCCCCGCGAGCAGGGTCGGGAGGTCCTCGGCGCCGATGTCCAGGGCGTCGTAGGTCCACTCGGTCAGGCCGAGCGCGGCGTAGGCGGCCCGGTGCAGCAACGGGGACAGCGAGTGCCCCACCGGGCGGCCGAGCACGGCCGCCCGCCGGGTGCCGACGGCCGTGCCCGGAGTCCTCCGGTCAGCCACCGCAGCCGAGGCCGGCGGCGGCACACCGCTCGCGCGCCGCCATGAACTCCGCGTAGTCGGCGGTGAAGAAGTGCTTCCCGTCCTCGGACTCCAGCACGTAGTACAGGAGGTTCCCGGCCGACGGCGAGAGCGCCGCCTCCAGGCTGGCCTCGCCGGGCGAGCTGATCGGCGTGGGCGGCAGCGCGGCCCGGGTGCGCGTGTTGTACGGGCTGTCGGTCTGCAGGTCGGTGACGGTGAGGTCGTTGCCGTTCTTGCCCAGGCCGTAGGCGAGGGTGGCGTCGATGCCGAGCGGGATGCCCTGGCCCAGCCGGTTGTAGACGACCTGCGCGACGTCCACCCGCTCCTCGTCCAGCCGGGTCTCCGACTGGATCATCGAGGCGACGGTGACGATGTCGAAGACCGACCGCCCGGCCGCCGCGGCCCGCTGCTCGAGCTGGATGGTGGCGGCGGTCTCGGTGAACCGGCCGACCATCGCGCGGAGCATGTCGGTCGGGGTGTCGTCGGGCTGGAAGTCGTACGTGGCCGGGAAGAGGAAGCCCTCGAGCTGGCCGTTGGCGTAGGCGGGCAGGCCGAGCGCGGCGTGGTCGCCCGCGGCGGCCTGCAGCTCCTCGACCGGGGTCTGGGTGCCCTCCGACAGCCGCTGCAGGATCTGCTGCACCGTGAAGCCCTCGGGGACGGTGACCCGCGAGAAGAGCCGTGTGGCCGGGTCGAGCAGCAGGTCGAGGGCGGCCTGGCCGCTCATCTCCGACCGCATCGCGTAGACGCCGGGCTGGATGCCGCGCGCCGCCGGCTCGGTCTCCGCGGCGTCGACGAACGGGCCCACCGAGGCGATGACGCCGGCGTCGACGAGGCTGCGCGCGATGTCGCTGAGGGTGTCGCCCACCGCGATGCGGACCTCGACGCTGCCCGAGCCCTGGCCGGCGAAGTCCTGGCTCGGCGGGTTGACCAGGTCGATGAGCGCCTTGCCGCCGAAGACGATGCCGGCCACCAGGCCGACGAGGACGACGAGGGAGAGGACGACGGCCAGCGGGCTGCGCCGGCGGCCGGACCGGCGGCCCCCGCCGCCCTCGCCGTCGTGACCGTCGTCGCCGTGGCCGCGGCGGAACCGGCGGTGGTCGTCGGCGCCGGAGGCCCCCAGGACCTCCAGGCCGCCGGTGGACTCGTGCTCGTCGTCCCAGCCGTGCGGGTCGGGGTGGGCGGTGCCGTGGTCGTCGTCCGGGTGGAGGCGGGGCCCGGCGGTGAGCGGCTGGGCCACGGTCGCGTCGTCGTCACGACCGACGTCGGTGCGGCGCTGCATCCGGGACCAGGCACCGGGCGGCCGCGGGGGGAGGTCGGGCAGCGGGGCCGACGGGTGGGCCGCGCGCTCCTGGCCGTCGGTCCAGCGCGGCGGGACGGGGCGGGCGCTGCCGTTGCCCGGCAGCGGGCCGGTGGTGCGGTCCTCGGGCGACGCGTGCCGGCCCCGCCGCGCGGACGGGGCCGGATCGCTCACGACCGCTCCCGCTGGGCGTCCAGATAGGCCTGGAGGATGACCACGGCGGCCGCCTGGTCGATCACCGAGCGCTGCTGACGGCTGTCCAGACCGTTCGCCCGGAGGGAACTGGCTGCGGTCACGGTGGAGAGCCTTTCGTCGACGAGGTGCACGGGCACGCTGCCGATGCGCCCGGCGAGTGCCCGAGAGTAGGCACGCGCCTCCTTCGCCGACGCGCCCGACGCACCCGAGAGGTGCCTCGGCTCCCCCACGATCACCTCTGTCACCTCGTGTTCCACCACGAGGTCGGCGATCCGGTCGAGGTCGGACTCGTTCCGTGCCCGCTGCACCGTCTCCAGCGGGGTGGCCAGCGTGCCGCTCGGGTCGGAGATCGCCACCCCCACCCGGACCGTGCCGACGTCGATGCCGAGCCGGCGACCCTGCCGCTGGCGCCGCGGCGGGATGGGCAACCCGCCGGGGAGGCCGCCGGACAGGTCGATCTGCGAGGTCTCGTGCCGGACCGGCGGGAACCCGGCGGACAGGTCGATCTCTGTGGTCTCGTGCCGCACCGGCGGCGGAGTGGGGCGGGGCCGGGCCGGGGGCACCGCCGGGCGGCGCACCCGGCGCTCCCCCACCGGACCGGTCTCGTCGGGGCGCTGCTCGGGCACCTCGCTCACCTCCCTGTGGCGGTCGCGACCGCCTGTTCGCCGGCCTGGAGGGCCGCGGGGATGCCGGCGGGGTCGGTCCCGCCTCCCTGGGCCACGTCTGTCTTGCCGCCGCCGCGGCCGCCGACCGGTGCCGCCGCCGCGCGCAGCACGTCGTTGGCCGACAGCCCACGCTCCTGGGCGGCCGGGTTGAGGGCCGCGACGACAGCCACCTTGCCCTCCGACTCCGACGCGAGCAAGACGACCGCCGGACGGTCGGCCGGGAGCCGGCCGCGCACGTCGAGGGCCAGCGTGCGCAGATCCCCGCCGCCCAGGCCGCCCGGCGAGCCGGTGACCACGGCGACCCCGCCGACGTCCCGGGCTCCGGCGGCCAGCTCGCCGGCCGCCGCGAGGGTCTGCTGGGCGCGCAGCTCGGCGAGTTCCTTGTCGACGTCCCGCAGCCGGGCGAGCATGCCGCTCACCCGCTCGGCGATGCCGTCGGTCGGGGTCTTGAGCAGGTCGGCCAGCTGGCGGACGAGGTCCCGCTCGCGGGCCAGGTACCGGAACCCGTCCAGCCCGACGACCGCCTCGACCCGGCGGGAGCCGGAGCCGACCGAGGACTCGCCGGTCAGCGCGAGGGTGCCGATCTGGGCGCTGCCCTGCACGTGGGTGCCGCCGCAGAGCTCGCGCGACCACGGGCCGCCGATCTCCACGACGCGCACCTGCTCGCCGTAGGTCTCGCCGAACAGCGCCAGGGCGCCGAAGGCCCGCGCCTCGGGCAGGGTCATGTAGCTGGCGGTGACCCGGTGGTCGGCGCGGACGGCGGCGTTGGCGACGTCCTCGATGTCGTGCCGCTGCTGGGCGGTGAGCGCACCCTGCCAGGCGAAGTCCAGCCGCAGGTAGCCGGGCCGGTTGTAGGACCCCGACTGGAGCGCCTGCGGGCCGAGCACCTGGCGCAGCGCCGCGTGCACCACGTGGGTGCCCGAGTGCGCCTGGCAGGCCGACAGCCGCCACTCGCGGTCCACCTCGGCGACCAGCTCGGCGCCCTCGCGCAGCTCGCCCTCGAGCACCCGCACCTGGTGGGCGACCAGGCCCTTGACCGGGCGCTGGACGTCGAGCACCTCGGCCCGCCCGCCGTCCCAGGTCAGGACGCCGGCGTCGGCCACCTGGCCGCCGGACTCGGCGTAGAACGGCGTCCGGTCGAGGACCACGCGGGTGATCTCGCCCGGGCCGGCGGTGGCGCTCGCCCCCTCCTCGTCGGCGAGGTCGGAGACGACGCCGAGCACGCGCGACTCGGTCCGCAGCGTGTCGTAGGCCCGCCAGTCGGTGGGGCCGTGGTCGGCCAGCAGCCGGCGGTAGGCCAGGACGTCGACCGAGCCGGTCTTCTTGGCCCGGGCGTCGGCGCGGGCCCGGTCGCGCTGCTGCTGCATGAGCGCGCGGAACCCGTCCTCGTCGACGGCGACGCCCTGCTCGGCGGCCATCTCGAGGGTGACGTCGATCGGGAATCCGTAGGTGTCGTGCAGCGAGAACGCCTGGTCGCCGGACAGCCGCGGCCGGTCGCTCTTCTTCGCCTCCCGCACCGCGGTGTCGAACAGCGTCGTCCCGGCCGTGAGGGTGCGGCGGAAGGCCTCCTCCTCCGCGTAGGCAACCGCGGAGATCCGGCCGAAGTCGGTTGCCAGCTCGGGGTAGCTGGGGCTCATCGCGTCGCGGGAGACCGGCAGCAGCTCGGGCAGCGTGGCCTCGTCGACGCCGAGCCGCTTCATGGAGCTGATCGCGCGGCGCAGCAGCCGGCGCAGGATGTAGCCGCGGCCCTCGTTGCCGGGGGTGACGCCGTCCCCGATGAGCATCAGCCCGCTGCGCACGTGGTCGGCGACGACGCGCAACTGCACGTCGGCGTCGTGATCGCGGCCGTACGTGACGCCGGCGAGCTCCGCGCCGCGGCGCAGCACCGGTGAGACCTCGTCGATCTCGTAGAGGTTGTTCACCCCCTGGAGCAGGTAGGCGACCCGCTCCAGGCCCATCCCGGTGTCGATGTTCTGCTTGGGCAGGTCACCGACGATGCGGAACTCCTCCTTGCTCCGCACGTCGTCGAGTTCGTACTGCATGAACACGAGGTTCCAGATCTCGAGGAAGCGGTCCTCGTCCACGACCGGACCGCCGTCGCGGCCGTGCTCCGGACCGCGGTCGTAGTAGATCTCGCTGCACGGCCCGCCCGGCCCGGGCTGGCCGGTGTGCCAGTAGTTGTCCTTGTAGCCGCGGCGCTGGATGCGCTCGTCGGGCAGCCCGGCGATCCGCCGCCAGGCGTCGGCGGCCTCGTCGTCCTCGTGGAAGACGGTGACCCAGATCTTCTCCGGGTCGAAGCCCAGCCCGCCGCCGTCCACCGACCCGGTGACCAGCTCCCAGGCGTACTGGATCGCGCCTTCCTTGAAGTAGTCGCCGAAGGAGAAGTTGCCGTTCATCTGGAAGAACGTGCCGTGGCGGGTGGTCTTGCCCACCTCCTCGATGTCGAGGGTGCGCACGCACTTCTGCACGCTGGTCGCCCGCGGGTAGGGCGCGGGCTCGCGGCCGGTGAGGTACGGGATGAACGGCACCATGCCGGCGACCGTGAACAGCAGCGACGGGTCGGGCGAGACCAGCGAGGCGCTGGGCACGACGGTGTGGCCGCGGGTGGAGAAGTGCTCCAGGAAGCGGCGGCGGATCTCGGCGGTCTGCATGGTCCTACTCGGGAGTCGAGGTGCGGGCGGCGGCGCCCGCGGGCGGTGAGGTGGTCAGTGGTCGGCGGCGTGCGCCCCACGACGGGCCGGCAACTGGATCTGGTCCCCCGTGGGCAGCGGGGCGTCCAGGCCGGTGCCGGCGCGGAGCTCCTGCTCCCGCTCGGCGGCGGCCGCGCGGACGTCGGCGCCGAACTCCCCGATCGCGTCGGCGAGGTCGCGCAGCCCCTCGACGAGGGCGCCGGCGATCCCCTGCGGCGTGAGCTTCTCGGCGGCCCGGGACACCTTGCGGACGACGAGCGCGCCGATGGTGATGCCCATGGCGAGCCAGAACAGCCGGCGCATCAGGCGGCCCGCCGGGCGGCCCGGCGCTCGCGCCGCGCGGCCTTGTCACGAGCGGCGGCGTCGGCGATCGCCTGGCCCTCTCGCTTCTTCTTCGCGGCGCTGCGGACGCCGTAGCTGAAGGCGGCGGCCTTGATCAGCGGGCTGCCCAGGGTGGCGGCGACGACGCTGCTCAGCGCGGCGACGTTGCTCGACACGTTGGCCGCGTTGCCGGTGATGTCGTCGACCCGCTCGAGGTTGCTGTTGACGTGGGCGACCGTCGTCGAGGCCTGGCTGAGGATGGGGGCGCTCTGCTCCCGGGCCTGGCGGATGGTGAGGGTCGCCTCGTCGAGGGTGCGCCCCAGCTTGAGGATCGGGACGGCCAGCAGCACCACCAGCAGCACCAGGGCCAGGGCTGCGATCAAGCCGGCCCACTCTCCTGCGGACACGCGGTCTCCTGTTCCTCGGCGACTGATTCCTCGTCGTCTGCGGCGGTTCGGCCGGCGGTGCGTCCCGCCCCGGACCTGCCGGCGGGCGTCGGCCCGGCGTGGTCACAGTAGTCGCGGGCCCGGGCGCCCGTCCGTGCCCCGCCGGGCGGTCAGCGGCCGCGGCGCACGATCGCGCGGAGCTTGGCCAGGCGGGCCGCGATCGGCCCCTCGGCGCCCCGGCTCGTGGGGCGGTAGTAGTCCCGGCCGACGAGCGCGTCGGGCGGGTACTGCTGCGGCACGATCCCGTCGGGCGCGTCGTGCGGGTAGCGGTAGGTGGAGCCGTGGCCGAGTTTCTTGGCGCCCGCGTAGTGGGCGTCGCGGAGGCCCGGGGGGACCGGGCCGGCCAGGCCGGCGCGCACGTCGGCGACCGACTCGCCGATGCCCACGGTGATCGCGTTCGACTTAGGCGCCGTGGCCAGGTGGACGACGGCGTGCGCCAGCGGGAAGTGCCCCTCCGGCATGCCGATGAAGGCGACCGCGTCCGCGGCGGCGACCGCGGTGAGCAGCGCGGTCGGGTCGGCCATGCCGATGTCCTCGCTGGCGGAGATGACCAGCCGCCGGGCGATGAAGCGGGGGTCCTCCCCCGCCTCCACCATGCGGGCCAGGTAGTGCAGCGCGGCGTCGACGTCGCTGCCGCGGATCGACTTGATCAGCGCGCTGGCGACGTCGTAGTGCATGTCGCCCTGCCGGTCGTAGCGGACCGCCGCCTGGGCCACCGCCGTCTCCAGCGTGGCCAGGTCCAGCACGTCGGTGCCCGCGGCCTTCGCCGCGCCCGCGCCCGACTCCAGCGCGGTGAGCGCCTTGCGGGCGTCGCCGCCGGCCACCCGGAGCAGGTGCTCCTCGGCCTCCTCGGTGAGCGTGACGGCCCCGTCGAGCCCGCGGTCGCTGGTCAGCGCCCGACGCAGCACCGCGCGGACGTCGTCGTCGGAGAGCGGCTGAAGGGCCAGCACGAGGCTGCGCGACAGCAGCGGGCTGACCACGGAGAAGAAGGGGTTCTCGGTGGTGGCCGCGATCAGGCTGACGATCCGGTCCTCGACGGCGGACAGCAGCGAGTCCTGCTGGGTCTTGGAGAAGCGGTGGACCTCGTCGATGAACAGGACGGTGCGCCGTCCGGCGTAGGTGAGCTCGCGCTTGGCGCTCTGGATGACCGCGCGGACCTCCTTGACCCCGGAGTCGAGCGCCGACAGCTGGACGAACTGCCGCTTGGTGGCCAGGGAGATGACGTGCGCCAGGGTCGTCTTGCCGGTGCCCGGCGGCCCGTAGAGGACCAGCGACATCGGCTCGTCGCCCTCCACCAGCCGGCGCAGCGGGGCGCGCGGACCCAGCAGGTGCTGCTGGCCGACCACCTCGTCGAGCGCGCGCGGCCGCATCCGGACGGCCAGCGGGGCGCCCGGGTCGACCGCCGGGGTCTCCTCCGGCGCCGGGTCGAACAGCGAACTCACGGTTGCGACGCTACCCGCGGGGCACGACAGCCCCGTGCAGAAGCGACACATCGGGGACCGGACCGTCAGCGCCATCGGGCTCGGCGCGATGCCCCTGTCCACCAAGAGCGACCGGCCGTCGCCGGCCGACGCGGAGGCGGTCGTGCACGCCGCGCTCGACGCCGGCGTGACCCTCATCGACACCGCCGACGCCTACTCCCACGACGAGGCGGAGTTCGGCCACAACGAGTCGGTCGTGGCCGCGGCGCTCGCCTCGTACGGGTCCGGCGCGGCCGACGTGCTGGTGGCGACCAAGGGCGGGCACACCCGGCGCGGCTCGGACTGGGGGCTCGACGGGACGCCGGCCTACCTGCGTCGCGCCTGCGAGGCGTCGCTGCGCCGGCTCGGCGTCGAGGCGATCGGGCTGTACCAGCTGCACCGGCCCGACCCGGACACGCCCTGGGAGGAGTCGATGGGGGCCCTGCGGTCGCTGGCCGACGACGGGCTGGTGCAGATGGTGGGCATCTCCAACGCCGACGTCGCGCAGATCGACGTCGCCCGGTCGATCGTGGGTCCGGCGCTGGTGAGCGTGCAGAACCAGTTCTCGCCCGGCTGGCGGTTCTCCGCCGACGAGGTGAGCCACTGCGCCGCGCACGGGCTGGCGTTCCTGCCGTGGAGCCCCTTCGGCGGGGTGTCGGCGGCGGGGTCGCTGGACGCGACCGCGCCGGCGTTCAGCGCGGTCGCCGAGGAGCTGGGCGTGTCGGTCTACCAGGTGACGCTGGCCTGGCACCTGGCGCAGTCGGACGCGGTCATCCCGATCCCGGGGGCGTCGCGGCCGGCGTCCATCGTCGACTCCGCGGCCGCGGCACACCTGCAGCTGAGCCCCGACCAGCTCGTCCGCCTCAACGCCTGACCCCTCCCGCAGTTGATCTCGTCGGGTGGCGGTCGCCTGCGGCGCGTCGGGCCCCCACCCGACGATGATCAACTCGGCTGCCGGCGCGTCCACAGGCCCGGCGCTCCTCCACAGATCCCGCCGGGACGCGGCCACCTGAGCCACGACCTCCACGTCCGGCTGGACGGCACGAGCGGCTGGCGCTCCTGAGCACCGCCCTGCCGCCGGACGCCGCCTCACCCCGGACGGGCTCGACCGCCGGCTGGCCCGGGCGCGTCGCGCCGCGGGGTGGTGCGGGCGCGGGAGTGCGCACCGCTGCTGTCTGCCCTGGCGATGTCCCGCCCGGAGAGCCTGATGCGGTACTGGCTGGTGCGCAGCGACCTCCCCGAGCCGCAGCCACAGGTGCCCGTGCGCGACCGGTGGGGCCGGGTCGTCGCGCACGGGGACCTCGGCTACGAAGCGTGGAAGGTCGTGCTGGAGTACGAGGGGCGGCAGCACGCCGAGGCCGGGCAGTTCGGCCGGGACATCGACCGCTACTCGCTCATGGCCGCCGACGGCTGGCTGGTGCTCCGCTTCGCCGCCCGGCACGTCGGCGGACCGCGGCTCGTCGTCGACCGCACGCGCCGGGCGTTGACGACCCGCGGATGGCGCCCCTCCCCCCGTTGATCATCGTCGGGGAGCTGTCCGGCGCGCCGAGGGCAGCCGCCGGACGGCGATGATCAACCGGGGGAAACAAATCACGCGGGGGGCTCAGCGGCCCAGCACCTCGCGCAGCGCCGCCAGCACGAGAGCGACCGTGTCCGGCCGGGCGTTGTGACCCATCAGGCCGATCCGCCAGACGGTGGCCGCGTACGCCCCGACGCCGCCGCCGATCTCGAGGTCGTAGCGCTCGAGCAGCTCCTTGCGCACCGCGGCGGAGTCGACGCCGTCGGGCACGCGGACCGTGGTCAGCTCCGGCAGCCGGTACCCCTCGGCGGCGAACAGCTCCAGCCCGAGCTCCTGCAGCCCGTCGTGCAGCAGCCGGCCGGCCTCGGCGTGCCGGGCGTGCACCGCGTCCAGCCCCTCCTCGAGCACCCGGCCCAGGCCCGCGTGCAGCGACACGACCATCCCGGTCGGCGCGGTGTGGTGGTAGGTGCGGCCACCGGAGCCGGCCGCCTCGCCGGCGTACCCGCCGAGCATGCCGAGGTCCAGGTACCAGCTCTGCGGCTTCTCGATCCGCCGCTCCCAGGCCCGCTCGTTGATCGTGAACGGCGCCAGTCCCGGGGCCACGCCCAGGCACTTCTGCGAGCCCGAGTAGGCGAGGTCGACGCCCCAGTCGTCCAGGCGCACCGGGATGCCGCCCAGCGACGTGACACAGTCCGCGAGCAGCAGCGCCTCCCCCTTGCCGGCGGCCAGCGGCTCGAGGTCCGAGCGGACGCCGGTCGAGGTCTCGGCGTGGACGGCGGCGATCAGCTTCGGCGAGGGGTGCGCGGCCAGCACCCGCTCGGCGTCGACCGGCTGTCCCCACTCGTGGTCCACGCGGACCACCTCCGCGCCGCAGCGCGAGGCGACGTCGACCATGCGCTCGCCGAACAGCCCGTTGACGGCGACCACCACGACGTCCCCGCGGCCGACCGTGTTGACGAAGGACGCCTCCATCCCCGCCGACCCGGTCGCCGACAGCGGCAGGGTGCGCCGGTTCGTCGTCCCGAACACCTGGCGGAGCCGGTCGGAGGTCTCGTCGAGGATCCCCAGGAAGACGGGGTCGAGGTGGCCCAGCAGCGGCTGGGTGAGGGCGACGGTCGCCTCCGGGTAGGGGTTGGAGGGGCCGGGTCCGAGCAGGGTGCGGGCACGCAGCGGCATGTCCAGCAAACTACCGGCGTGACTCCCGACCAGCCGGGCGACCTCGATCGCGACGCGGCGTCCGCGCTGTGGCGGGACTACGTCGCCACGCTCCCCGCCCCGCCGCTGGAGGAGCCCACCGTCGAGCGGTTCGGTGACGGCGTCGCGCTGGCCGACGAGCTGCTCGCGCTGGTCCTCGCCGGCACCAAGCGGGCGACGGCCGGGCTGGTCGCCGACTTCGCCGCCGACGGCGAACCGCTGCCCCGGATCGGTGGGCACTGGGTCGTCTGCGACGGCGCCGGCGTCCCCCGCTGCGTGCTGCGCAGCGTCGAGCTGCGGATCGGCCCCCTGGCCAGCGTCGACGACACCTTCGCCTGGGACGAGGGCGAGGGCGACCGCACCCGCGCCGGCTGGCTGGCCGGGCACGAACGCTACTTCCGCCGCACCCTGGCCGCCCGGGGCCGCGAGTGGTCCGACGACCTCGAGGTGGTCTTCGAGCGCTTCCGCGTCGTCTGGCCCCCCGAGGTCGCCGAGTGACTCAGTGCGCCGGGTTGGTCGGCCCCGGGGCGCCCGGCTCGCCGGGCAGCGCCGGCTCCTCCGGCTGGACGTCGATGCCCGCCTCCTTGCGCTGGGCGTCGGAGATCGGCGTCGGCGCGCCGGTGAGCGGGTCGAACCCGGCGCCCGTCTTCGGGAAGGCGATGACCTCGCGGATCGACTCCACCCCGGCCAGCAGCGCCGTCAGCCGGTCCCAGCCGAGCGCGGCGCCGGCGTGCGGGGGCGGGCCGTAGGCGAACGCCTCGAGGAAGAAGCCGAACCGCTCGCGGGCCTCCTCGCGCGACATCCCGAGGGTCTCGAACACCCGCTCCTGCAGGTCGGCGTCGTGGATGCGGACCGAGCCGCTGGCGAGCTCGTTGCCGTTGACCACCAGGTCGTAGGCGTCGGACAGCGCGCCGGCCTTGTCCTCGGCGAACCGTTCCCGCCACTCGGGGGTCGGCGAGGTGAACGGGTGGTGCATGAACGTCCAGTCGCCGTCCTCGGTCTCCTCGAACATCGGGAAGTCGACGACGAACAGGAACGACCAGCTGCCCGGCTCGATCAGCTCCAGCCGCTTGGCGATCTCGTTGCGGGCCGCCCCCAGCAGCTCCTGCGACGAGCGCCGTTGGCCGGCGGCGAAGAACACGCAGTCCC
The DNA here is from genome assembly GCF_051383635.1 of Geodermatophilus sp. CPCC 205506. Taxonomy (NCBI): domain Bacteria; kingdom Bacillati; phylum Actinomycetota; class Actinomycetes; order Geodermatophilales; family Geodermatophilaceae; genus Geodermatophilus; species Geodermatophilus sp. CPCC 205506. The sequence goes on from NZ_JALPKP010000045.1 coordinate 36,274, forward strand.
CGGGCCGGGCGCCCACGGCCGCGAGCAGGCCGGCGCGCTCCTCCTCGGAGATGTTCTTCGCGACCGGCCCGCCCAGCGTCCCGTCCTCGGCGATCGTCACGTAGGCCAGGCCCCGCGCCCCGCGCGACTTCGCCCAGTCCTGCCAGGCGTCGAACGCCCGCCGCGGCTGCGACCCGCCCCCGGGCATGACCACGGCGCCCACGTAGGGCGCCTGGAACACCCGGAACGGCGTGTCGGCGAAGTAGGACGTCAGCTCGGTCAGCTCGATGCCAAACCGCAGGTCCGGCTTGTCCGAGCCGAAGCGGTCCATCGCCTCGCGGTAGCTCATCCGCGGGATCTCCGGCAGCTCGTAGGCCGCCAGCTCCCGCCACAGTGCGCGGACGACGTCCTCGACGACGGCCAGGACGTCGTCGCGCTCGACGAAGCTCATCTCGAAGTCGAGCTGGGTGAACTCCGGCTGCCGGTCGGCGCGGAAGTCCTCGTCCCGGAAGCAGCGGGCGATCTGGTAGTAGCGCTCCAGGCCGCCGATCATCAGCAGCTGCTTGAACAGCTGCGGCGACTGCGGCAGCGCGTACCACTTGCCCGGCTGCAGCCGGACGGGGACGACGAAGTCCCGCGCCCCCTCGGGCGTGGAGCGGGTGAGGTTCGGCGTCTCGACCTCGACGAACCCGTGCCGCGCCATCACCCCGCGGGCGATCCGGCTGATCTCGCTGCGCAGCCGGATGGTGCGGGCCGGGCCCTGCCGGCGCAGGTCCAGGTACCGGTACCGGTAGCGGACGTCGTCGGACGCGGCCTGGTCGGTCTCGATCGGGAACGGCAGGGGCGCGGCGGTGGACAGGACCCGCAGGGCCGAGGTCGCCACCTCGATCTCCCCGGTCGGCAGCTCGGGGTTCTCGTTGCCCTCCGGGCGGCGGCGCACCTCCCCGGTGACCAGCACGCAGAACTCGTTGCGCAGGTGGTGTGCCTCCTCCTCGCGGACGACGACCTGGACGTAGCCCGAGGCGTCGCGCAGGTCGAGGAAGACGACCCCGCCGTGGTCGCGGCGGCGGGCCACCCAGCCGGCGAGGGTGACCGTGGAACCGGCGTCGGTCGCGCGCAGCGTGCCGGCGTCGTGGGTGCGGAGCACAGGAACTGCCTTTCGGGTTACCAGCGGTCGTGCACGTGGGCGCGGATGCGCTCGTCGTACACGCGCTCGAGGTCGGCGAGCTGGGTGTCGGTGAGGGGGGCGAGCGAGGCGGCCGCGACGTTGCCGCGAACCTGCTCGACGGAGCGGGCGCCGGGGATCACCGTGGTGACGCCGGGCTGGTCGATGACCCAGCGCAGCGCGAACGCCGCCGTCGGGGCGTCTCCGGAGACCTCGGCGACCTCTCGGGCGGCTGCGACGCCGACCTCGAACGGCACGCCGGCGAAGGTCTCGCCGACGTCGAAGGCCTCGCCGTGCCGGTTGAAGTTCCGGTGGTCGTCGGGCGGGAACGTCGTCGACTCGTCGTACTTGCCGGTGAGCAGGCCGCTGGCCAGCGGGACCCGGGCGAGGACGCCGACCCCCGCCTCGGCCGCCGCGGGCAGCAGCTCCTCCAGCGGCTTGCGGCGGAACACGTTGAGGATGACCTGGATCGTCTGCACACCCGGGTGCGCCAGCGCCGTCAGCCCCTCGGCCACGGTCTCCACCGAGACGCCGTAGGCGGCGATCGCGCCGTCGGCCACCAACCCGTCGAGCGTGTCGTAGACCCGCTCGTCGGAGTAGACCGCCGGCGGCGGGCAGTGCAGCTGGACCAGGTCGAGGGTGTCGACGCCGAGGTTGCGCCGCGACCGGTCGATCCAGGCGCGCAGGTTCTCGGGCGTGTACTGGGCGGCCTCGAACGGATCGGCGCGGCGACCGGCCTTGGTCGCGACGAACGGCCGGTCCGACCGGGCCACGAGCGCCCGCCGGATCCGCTGCTCGGAGCGCCCGTCGCCGTACACGTCGGCGGTGTCGAACAGCGTCACCCCCGCGTCCAGCGCCGCGTCGAGGACCGCTGCGGCCGCGTCGTCGTCGACGTCCCCCCACTCGGCGCCCAGCTGCCACGTGCCCAGGCCGACGACGCTGACGTCGGCCCCTGTCCGCCCGAGCGGTCGCTGCTCCATCACTCCCCCACCGTCGCACGTCGCACCGTCTGGAACAGCTCGGCGACCGGGACGGCGGTCTGCTCGCCGGTGCGCAGGTCCTTGAGCTGGCCCACCCCCTCGGCGAGGTCGCGCTCCCCGATGACCACGGCGTGCGAGGCCCCGGACCGGTCGGCGGCCTTCATGGCGCCCTTGAGCCCGCGGTCGCCGTAGACGGTGTCGGCCGAGACGCCGGCCGCGCGCAGCTGCCCGACCAGCCTCACCGCCAGCCGCTTGGCCTGGGCCCCCAGCGGGACGACGAACGCCTGCACCCCGGCCGCCGCGCCGATGTCCAGGCCCTCGGCCGCCACGGCCAGCAGCGTCCGGTCCACGCCGACCGCGTAGCCGATGCCCGACACGTCCGGCCCGCCCAGCGCCGCGGACAGCCCGTCGTAGCGGCCGCCGCCGCCGATCGCCGACTGCGCCCCGAGGCCGTTGTGCACGAACTCGAAGGTCGTCTTCGTGTAGTAGTCCAGCCCGCGCACCAGCCGGGGCGCCTCGGTCCAGGTGACGCCGAGGTCGGTGAGGTGCTGGCGGACGGCGTCGTAGTGCGCCCTCGTCGAGTCCGACAGGTGGTCGACCATCAGCGGGGCGTCGTCGAGCTGCGCCTGCACCTCGGGGCGCTTGTCGTCCAGGACCCGCAGCGGGTTGATCTCGGCACGCCGGCGGGTGTCCTCGTCCAGGTCCAGCTTCGCGAGGAAGTCCACCAGCAGCTCGCGGTACTGCGGCCGGCAGGTGGCGTCACCGAGCGAGGTGAGCAGCAGCTCGAAGTCGGTCAGCCCCAGGTCGCGGAAGCCCTGCACGCCGAGGGCCACCACCTCGGCGTCCAGCGCGGGGTCGTCGACGCCGAGGGCCTCCATGTCGACCTGGGTGAAGTGCCGGTAGCGGCCGGCCTGCGGGCGTTCGTAGCGGAACGCCGAGCCGACGGTCCACAGCTTGACCGGCAGCGCGCCGGTGTGCAGCCGGTGCTCGATGAACGCCCGCATGAGCCCGGCCGTGAGCTCCGGGCGGAGGGTGAGCGAGCGGCCCCCGCGGTCGTCGAAGGTGTACATCTCCTTCGTCACGACGTCGGTGGACTCCCCCACCCCGCGGGAGAACACGGCGGTCTCCTCGAACACCGGCGTCTCGACGTAGCCGTAGCCGGCCCGCCGCAGGGGCGCGGTGAGCGTGTCGCGGACGGCCAGGAAGCGCGCCGACTCCGGCGGCAGCGTGTCGAAGGTGCCCTTCGGCGCGGTCAGGCCATTGCTCACAGCGCCCTCCGTTCGACTCCGGGCTCGTTCCGCTCCTCGGTCGCTGTCCCCCGCAAGCGGGAGGTGCCCCCAGCCTGGAGCGCTGCTCGCTCCCCCGTCGTCTTCACAGCCCGCGCCCCTTCGGCGCGGGACCCGCACCGGCGGCCGCCTCGGCCAGGTACGGGTTGGTCGCCCGCTCCCGCCCGATCGTCGTGGCCGGCCCGTGCCCGGGCAGCACCACGGTCGCGTCGTCCAGCGGCAGGACGACGTCCCGCAGCGACCGCAGCATCGCGTCCCAGGACCCGCCGGGCAGGTCGACGCGGCCCACCGACCCCGCGAAGAGGACGTCGCCGGCCAGCAGCCCCGGCGCCTCGCCCAGGTCGACGGAGAACACCACGGAGCCCTGGGTGTGCCCCGGCGCGTGCCGGACGGTCAGCTCGACGCCGGCGAGCGAGAGCACCGCGCCGTCGTCGAGCGGCAGGACGTCGGAGGGGTCGGGTAGCGCGACGCCGGCGATCAGCGGGGCCAGCTGCGGACCGTGCCACCGGGCGGGGTCGGCGAGCATGCCGAAGTCGCTCGGGTGGAGGTAGGCGGGGATGTCGTAGCCGTCGCAGACGGGCAGCACCGAGAAGGTGTGGTCGAGGTGGCCGTGGGTGAGCACGACGGCGACCGGCTTGAGGCCGTCCTCGGCCAGCATCCGGGCCAGCGGCTCGACGGCGTCCATGCCGGGGTCGACGACCACGCACTCCTGCCGCGGCCCGGGGGCGACGGCGTAGCAGTTGGTGCCGAACGCGCCGGCCGGGAACGAGCGGATGAGCACCCGTGCAGGTTACGCGGGGCGGTTCCGCCGCTCCGGGGCTCTCCGGCTGCCGGTGGAGCGGCGGCATCGCCACCTAGACTCGCGGATCGACCAGCGGTGCGTGGACGCGCCTCCCGGCTGCCAGCCGCGCCCCGCCGCAGCACCCGTCCGTCCGAGGAGTACCACCCGTGCCCAGCAACAAGCAGCGGCGGCAGGCCGCCCAGCGCCGCCTGCAGCGTCAACTCGAGCGCCGCGCCGAGCTGGCCCGCAAGCGCCGGCGCAACGTGCTGATCGGCGTCACCGTCGTCGCCGTGCTGCTCGTCCTCGGGGCCGTCTGGCTGATCACCGGCGTCGGCGGGGACGACCCGGCCGACTCGGCCGCCGCCGACCCGACGCCGTCGTCCTCCGCACCGGCCGTCGACGGCAGCGACGGCACCTGCGACTTCACCGCCGACGCCTCCGGCAACCCCGACCTGACCGAGGTCGGGACGCCGCCGGCCGAGGTCACCCCCTCGGGCACCACCGCGCTGACCATGACGACGAACTTCGGCCCGGTCGGGCTGACCCTGGACCAGGCCGCCGCGCCGTGCGCATCGGCGAGCTTCGCGTACCTGACCGGCCAGGGCTTCTTCGACGGCACCGTCTGCCACCGGGAGACCGACAGCGAGGGCCTCAAGGTCCTGCAGTGCGGCGACCCGAGCGGCACCGGCCGGGGCGGCCCCACCTACGAGTTCCCCACCCAGGTCACCGGCAGCGAGACCTATCCGCGCGGCACCCTGGCCATGGCCAACAGCGGCGACGGCTTCGACGGCAGCCAGTTCTTCCTGGTCTACGGCGACAGCCAGCTCTCCCCCGACTACACCGTCGTCGGCACCATCGACGAGGCCGGGCTCGCCACCCTGGACACCATCGCCGCCAACGGCAACGACGCCAGCAACGGCCCCGGGGACGGCGCGCCGACCCAGGAGGTCCGCATCGAGACGATGACGATCGCCGCGTGACCGCGTCCGCGACGGCGCGGCTGCGGGCCGCGACCGGGCTGGCCGGGGCCCTGCTGGCCCTGGTCGCCTGCTCCGGCAGCGCGCCGGACTCCGGCGAGCAGGCCGGCCCGGGCGGCGGCTCCGACGGGGGCGGCGGCGCCGGCTCGGGCGGGACGGTGAGCTGCGACTGGTCGACCGACGAGTCGGGCAACCCCTATCTCATCGACGTCCGGCCGCCGGCCGACGACGTGCCCGCCGAGGGCACCGTGGACCTGCTGATGTCGACCAACCTGGGCGACCTCACCCTGACCCTCGACCAGCAGGCCACCCCGTGCGCCGCGGCCAGCCTGGTCCACCTGGCGGAGGTGGGCTTCTTCGACGACTCCCCCTGCCACCGGCAGGTCGACAGCGCGGGGCTCCAGGTGCTGCAGTGCGGCGACCCGACCGGCACCGGCGCCGGCGGGCCGACCTACACCTTCCCCACCGAGGTCACCGGCGAGGAGACCTATCCGCGCGGCACCATCGCGATGGCCAACAGCGGGCAGGGCTTCGACGGCAGCCAGTTCTTCCTCGTCTGGGGCGACAGCCAGCTGTCGCCGGACTACACCGTCGTCGGCACGGTGGACGACGCGGGGCTGGCCGTCCTCGACGTCGTGGCCACCAACGGCAACGACGGCTCCATGGACCCGAGCCCCGGCGGCGGCGCCCCCACCGTGCCGGTGAGCATCGAGTCGATGACCGTCGTCTAGGACCTCAGGCCGTCACGCGCTCCACGTCGAACACGCCGTCGACGTTGCGCACGGTCTGCAGCACCGCACCCAGGTGGGCCGGGTCGGCCAACTCGAAGGTGAACCGGCTGACCGCCACCCGGTCCCGGCTGGTCTGCACCGACGCGGACAGGATGTTGACCCGCTCGTCGGCCAGCGCCTTGGTGACGTCGGAGAGCAGCCGGTGGCGGTCCAGCGCCTCCACCTGGATGGCCACGAGGAACACCGCCCCCGGCTGGCTGGCCCACTCGACCTCGACCAGCCGCTCGGGCTTGCGCTTGAGGTCCTCGGCGTTGGTGCAGTCGGTGCGGTGCACGCTCACCCCGCCGCCGCGGGTGACGAAGCCGAGCACGCCGTCACCGGGGACCGGGGTGCAGCACTTGGCGAGCTTGGCCCAGACGTCGCTCATGCCGTGGACGACGATCCCCGGGTCACCGCCGGCCGGGCGGCGGTGCACCGGCCGCTTGGTCGGGATGGCGGTCTCGGCGATGTCCTCGACGGCGCCCTCGGCGCCGCCCAGGGCGTTGAGCAGCTTCTCCACCACCGAGGCGGCCGAGATCTGGTGCTCTCCCACCGCTGCGTACAGCGCGGTGACGTCGGCGTAGCGGAGGTCCTTGGCCAGCGTGGACAGCGCCTCGCCACCGAGCAGCCGCTGCAGGGGCAGCCCGGCCTTGCGCATGGCCCGGGTCAGCGCCTCCTTGCCGGCCTCGACGGCGTCCTCACGGCGCTCCTTGGTGAACCACTGCCGGATCTTGGTCCGGGCGCGGGAGGAGCCGACGAAGGACAGCCAGTCCTTCGACGGGCCGGCCGTCGGTGACTTGGAGGTGAAGATCTCGACGACGTCGCCGTTGTTGAGCGTGCTGTCCAGCGACACCAGCGTGCCGTTGACGCGGGCGCCGATGCAGCGGTGACCGACCTCGGTGTGCACCGCGTAGGCGAAGTCGACCGGGGTGGAGTTGCCCGGCAGGCTCACGACGTCGCCCTTGGGCGTGAAGACGAAGACCTCCTGCGGACCGAGGTCGTAGCGCAGCGTCTCGAGGAACTCGCCGGGCTCCTGCGCCTCGCGCTGCCAGTCCAGCAGCTGGCGCAGCCACAGCATGTCGTCGGGCGAGCCGGCCTTGGCGCCGCCGAACTCCCCGGCCGCGGGCTTGCCGCCGGCCCGCGCCTTCTCCTTGTACTTCCAGTGCGCGGCGATGCCGTACTCGGCGGTCCGGTGCATGTCGTGCGTGCGGATCTGCAGCTCGACCGGCTTGCCCTGCGGCCCGATCACCGTCGTGTGCAGCGACTGGTACATGTTGAACTTCGGCATCGCGATGAAGTCCTTGAACCGCCCCGGTACCGGCTGCCAGTGCGCGTGCATGATGCCCAGCGCGGCGTAGCAGTCGCGGACGGAGTCGACCAGGATGCGGATGCCGACGAGGTCCCAGATGTCGGCGAAGTCGCGGCCGCGCACGATCATCTTCTGGTAGATCGAGTAGTAGTGCTTCGGGCGGCCGGTGACGACCGCCTCGATCTTCGCGGCCTTGAGCTGGTCGGTGACCGCGGTGGTGACCTCGGCGAGGTAGGTGTCCCGCGACGGCGCCCGCTCGGCCACCAGGCGGACGATCTCGTCGTACCGCTTCGGGTACAGCGTGGCGAAGGCGAGGTCCTCGAGCTCCCACTTGATGGTGTTCATACCCAGCCGGTGGGCCAGCGGGGCGAGGATCTCCAGCGTCTCGCGCGCCTTCTTCTCCTGCTTCTCCGGCGGGAGGAAGCGCAGCGTGCGCATGTTGTGCAGCCGGTCGGCCAGCTTGATGACCAGCACCCGGGGGTCGCGGGCCATCGCGACGATCATCTTGCGGATCGTCTCGGCCTGCGCCGCGTCACCGAGCTTGACCCGGTCGATCTTCGTGACGCCGTCGACCAGGTGGGCCACCTCGGGCCCGAACGCCTCGGTGATCGACTCCAGCGTCTGGCCGGTGTCCTCGACCGTGTCGTGCAGCAGCGCGGCCACCAGCGTCGTGGTGTCCATGCCCAGCCCGGCCAGGATGGTGGCCACCGCGAGCGGGTGGGTGATGTAGGGGTCGCCGCTCTTGCGCTTCTGCGCTGCGTGCGCGCCCTCCGCGACGTCGTAGGCGCGCTGCAGCAGGGCGAGATCGGCCTTGGGGTGGCTCTGCCGGTGCAGCGCCGCGAGCGGCTCGAGCACCGGCCGGACGACGCCGCTGCGCTGGCCGGCCACGATCCGCCGGGCCAGCCGGTCACGGACCCGGCGCTTGGGCGCGCCCTGGACGTCCTGCTCGCCCGGCGGCTCGGATCCCACGTCGTCGGGACGGCGGACCACCGGCCGGCTGGGCAGCGGCGGTCGCTCGACCGGAGCCTGCTCGGGGGCCTCGGTGCCGGTGCCGGCGGGCAGGGCGGGCGCATCGGGCCGCGGGGCAGCCACGTTGGTGGCGGCGTCGGGGCCCATGGCGACTCCTGCAGGCCGGAGGAGAGACGACCCACCCCATGCTAGTCGGGCCGCGTGTCGCCGCGTGCCCGCCGGGTCGACGGTGTCCCCCTCAGGTGGTCCAGAGCGCGTGCACGGCGCGCGGGGCGACCCGCTGGCGGCCGCCGAGCCGCGCCAGCTCGACGACCACCGCGACCGCCGTCAGCACGCCGCCGAGGCCCTCGACGAGCGCGACCGCGGCGGCCAGGGTGCCGCCGGTGGCCAGCACGTCGTCGACGAGGAGCACCCGCTGGCCGGGCCGGATGGAGTCGGTGTGCAGCTCGAGGGTGGCGGTGCCGTACTCCAGCGTGTAGTCCGCCGACACCCGCTCGCGGGGCAGCTTGCCGGCCTTGCGGACCGGCACCACGCCGACGCCGGCCTGCACCGCGACCGCGGCGGCGAGCAGGAAGCCGCGGGCCTCCACGCCGACGACCACGTCGAAGCCCGGATCGCCGTCGGTCGCCAGGGCGGCGACCCGGGGGTCGGCGAGCGAGGCCGTGGCCAGTCCCGCCACCATCCGGCGGAACGCCGGCCCGTCGGCGAAGACCGGCGTCAGGTCGCGGAAGACGACGCCCGGGCTGGGGAAGTCCGGGACGTCGACCGCGAGCGCCGCGATGAGCTCGTCCAGCGGCGGCGTGCCGGCGTCGGCGGCCGGCACGGCTCCGGCGCTCACCGGCGCTTCTTGGCCGACGAGCTGCCGGACCGGCGCGCACCCGGCCGCTGCGGGCGGGCACCCGGCCGCGGTGCCGCGGTCGCCCCGGTGCGCGGCTCGGGCCGCACCGACTCCGGCGACTCGACGACGACGTCGGCCGCCGCGGGACCGAGGTCCTCCTCGCGCTCGGCCAACGCCACCCCGGCCGGGCCACGGGCCGCGCCCCGGGCGCGCCGGGCGCCGGCCACCAACTCG
>NZ_JALPKP010000046.1:0-44872 GCF_051383635.1 Geodermatophilus sp. CPCC 205506
GAGGCGCTGCTTCGACGGCTCGACCCAGTCCCCCACCTCGGACTTCCTGATCTCCGCCCGCAGAGCCGCAGCGGCGTCCCTCCTCGTTCGAAAGCCACGCTTCAGGACGACGCGCCTCGTGCCGTCCTCCCGCTGAGCGGAGTACTTGATCAGGAAGCGCGGACCGGCGTTGGTCGCGTACTCACTGATGCTGCCCTCGCCCGCCTGGCGGCGCCGATGCTTGGCCATCCGCCGACCTCCCGCCGAGTCGCGTGTCCCAGGCCCATCCCGGCCTACTCCCGGCGCGAGACCTCCGAGAGCCGCAGCCGCAGATCTGTGGACGAGCAGTCGCCCTGTGGACCGCGACGTCAGCGATCGACCCAGCACCGTGCGGGCAGCCTTCAGCGGAGCATCGCGCCCTCTTCTCCAGTTCTTCTCCGGTAGACCACTGGAGGTCGTCGGATCGCCCACTCGGCGCGTACGGAGGTGGATTGACGAACGCGCAGGGGTGACGGGCCGTTGCCGAGCTCGACCACGCCGATCAACCCTTGACGGTGCCCGAACCCCCAGTCACATTCGAGGGGTTCACCACGGTTCAGCGATGTCCTATCCGCCCAGGTCGGAGCGTGCGACGTCCGCCGCTGTTCGGCCCCATTCGCCGCCGTGCCGAGGGCGCTGCTGTACCGGTTGCTGTACCTCTCCCCGCGCTCGAGCGTGTCCGGCAGTCGAGCCCAGGCCCAGCTGGCGCGGTGCTCCGACCCAGGCGGACTGCCCCTGCGGTAACGAACCTCTGAAGGGCCACACCCGGCCTGTGCAGGCAGCTCCGCCACCTCGCCGGACGGGCGGCCGGCCAGGGATTGCGGTCAATCAGTTCCCAGCGGCGCGGTAGGCCCTGAGCACCTCGTCCTTGATGCGGCCCCGCGGCGAGACGGTCAACCCGTTGGCCGCGGCCCAGGCACGCACGGCAGCAGAATCGACGCCGTTGAAGGCGTCCCGACCGGTCCCCGCAGAGGCGCTGCGACCATCGCCGGGGGGCTCGGCAGCCTCCGGCGCGACCGTCTGCACGGCCTCGGTCCCACCAGATCCGGCGTCGTCCCCGTCCGAGGCGCCGTCCTCGGCTTCATTCCGGGCCGGGGCGTCGGCTTCATCCTCCGTCGGGGCGTTCTGCATTGACTCGTCGTCCGTCGAGTCGTCCTCTTCGGACTGATCTTCCTCGGACTCGTCATCCACGGCTTCGGCGGACGCGCGGCCCGACGTCGACCACTTCAGCTCCAGCTCCAGCTCGATCTCGTCACCGTCGACCGCCAGCTCGAGCTCCCAATCGACCCGGTTGGCCACCGACAACTCCAGGGTGCTGCTCCCCAGCTGGACGGTGACCTTCCCGTCCTCACCCAGTCCCTGGGCCAACGCCGCGATGAAGCGCGCGGCCTCCTGCCGGCTCAGCGCCTGCTTCTGTTGGACTTTGACGTCCGACACGGCCTTCTCCGTTCCTCCGAGCGCGCCGCGCGGTGCGACGGCAAGTTGTGCGGAGTACACCACCTCGCGCGGCCGGCAGCTCAGGCGTCGCACTCTCCGGCAGATCGCTCCGTTCCCGGTTCACCGAGGCGAGGAGGTCTGCCTGCTGTGTGCCGCGGCCGGCGACTGGGCCAGCCCGCAGCAGGGCCCCGAAAGCGACTGCTGCACCGCAGCGGCTCGCGGCAGTGCAGTCTCGCGCTCATGCTGCGGATGAGGCCGGGTGCCCCATGACCTTCCGGTGACGAGGTGCCGGACGGCCAGGATGACCACTTCTCCCCAAGGCGACGGCTGTGGGTTCGCGAGGGTCCGCTCAGGTCCATCTGCGCAGGTCAACCGGTACACGGAACGGCAGCGGATCCAGGCGGACGTCCCGGAACAGACCCCAACGGTGGTCAACTGGTGGTCAGAAACGCGGTTCGGACCTGCGCGATCGGGAGCCTCCAACGACCGTAACGCGTTCCCTCGTGAACCTAGTTGAAGGGTCATTCCGATATTGGTCGGCGCCGACGACGAGTCGTCGTTGCTGCCGTTCGTTACCAGCGGATCTGCGCCGCCGTGCAGCGCGAGCAGCGGGCAGGAGAACTGGGCACGACATGCAGCACGGCGCCAACTTGGAGTCGGCGACGCAGGTGACCTGCGAGCGACCCACCGAGGAGCTGCTGTCGCGCCGGGGTGCTCTACCTGCTCGGTGGCGCACCGAGGTACGCAGCGGCCGGCCGCTGATCAACCGCCGAGCGCGCGCAGGCCAGCGACGGGCACGGGGAGCAGCTGCCTCTCCCCGGTTGCCGTGATGCCCGCACGCAGGACCCTTCTCGGCCACTGAGAAGGTGGCTGTGCAGGCCGGTGAGCCCTGGAGACGGTGGGGCGGGACGTCGCCGGGTGGCGACGTGGCGACCCATGAAGCTGATCGAACGATCTCGCCCCCAGGGTGGCCACCGCGGGAGGGCCGAGGTCGGGACCGCGATGGCAACGGATGGAGATACGTCGTGAGCTACCAGGTGCCGATGATGTTCCACCCGACGCTCGTCGTCGAGGACCTTGCGCAGGCCAGTGATTGGTTCCAGAGGGTCTTCGGGCGACGAGGCGTCCGGTGGGAGGAGAAGTACGACTTCTCCAAGCTCAAGGGCGACTACCCCAAGGAGTACTCGATCTTCGTCCATCTCGGCGACGTCGTCCTGGACGTTCTCTCGCCGAAGCTGCTCGAACTGCCAGACGGCATGGAGAACCTCTACCCGGCGGGAGAAGGACTCACCGACATCGCCTGGTACACGGAGGACGCCCGGCAGGTCGCACGTCACCTGGTCGAGAACGGCATCCGCGTTCGCGATCAGGGAGGAAGACTGGTCGATGACGGCAACCTCCCGCCGTCGAGCCTCGCGGACGACATGTACATCCTGTGGACGCTGCCGGAGGACACCGGCCTCACCTACGAGTTCCTCGAGATGGGACGGCAGCACCGGGAGTTCTACTCGCGGGCGGGGGATCCGCGCCTGGCACCGGACTGGACCCTTCGTCCACCGCGCGACGACGACCCGCTCGGCATCGTCAGGAGTCTCCAGCACACGATTCTCACGACGGACCCCGGTCGCGCGGGGCGTCTCTACACCGGGGTGTTCGGCGGGGTCCCGCTCGCGTCCGGCCGCAACGACCACTGGGAAGCCGACAGCACCTTCGTCGAGTTCGCGGGCTCGGTCCTGGAGTTCGCCCGGCCGCGTTCCGGGACGGTCACCGACGTCTTCACCGGAGAGACCACGGCCTTCGACAGTTACGTGGGGATGACCTTCCAGGTCGTCGATGTCGAGCGGGTGACACGGCACCTGGAGAGCCACGGCATCGGCGTCGAACGGTCGGCTGCGACCGTGTCGACCATTCCGGAGGACACGATGGGCGTGCGGTGGACGTTCACCGAGCACGGCCACGGGCGTCGGAGCAGCTGACCCACGGCCGATCTGATGACCCGCGCAGTGATCTCGGACGGTCGTGGAACGCGTGACGCCTGGGTGAGGTGGGCGATACGCTTGACAATGCCTTCCTGAGGCTGGGAAGACCGCGCCAGGTGGTCCGAGCGGCGGTCGTGTACTGCAGCTCCGGTTCGAGGCTCCGATCCTGCAACGACGCAACCGGAGGCGACCGATGCTGGACATCGAGCTCCTCAGGACATTCCGTGCAGTGGCCGAGGAGGGCAGCATCCACGCCGGCGCTCGGAAGCTCGTCGTCGCCCAGCCGAGCGTCTCACGGTCGCTGCAACGGCTGGAGCGGGAGGTCGGTGCACAGCTGCTCGTCCGGTCGCACAGCGGTGTGAGCCTCACCCCGGCCGGAGAGGAGCTGCTGGCGCACGTCCAGGACATCCTCGGGCGGATGGATCGCGTGCCGGATCTGGTCCGCCGCGCCGCTCGGGCCACCCGTCCCGTGATCGTGGGTGCCATCGCAGGTGCTGTCGCGGCTTCGGAGCTGACGGAGGCGATCGTTGCCGGCTACGCCGAGAGCGCGCGAGGCATCGATGTCATCGTGCGGGAGCTCACCTTCGTCGACCAGTTCACACGGGTCGAGCAAGGGGACGTCGATGTCGCCCTCGTGCGGCCCCCGTACCGTGGTGAGCAGCTGGTCCTCCAGCCCCTGTTCGGCGAGCCGGTCCTGCTTTGCTGCCGCGCGGACAACCCCCTCGCACGGTTCACCAGCGTCGACATCGACGGCATCCTCGACCAGCCGATGCTGGAGATGCTCGGGGTCGCGGACTACTGGAACGACTTCTGGCTGCTGAAGCAGCAGCGAGGAACCGCCCCCAAGGCCATCAGCCGCCCCGTGGCCACGATGGCGGAACTGCGCTACGCCATGATGACGACGGGTGCGGTCATGCCGATCTCGCAGGGATCGGCCCCGTACATCGCCTCGCAGCCGATGACCTCGTTGGCTCTCCGCGACGCGCCGCTGTCCGTCGCCGCGGTCGCCACCCGCCGAGGTGAGGGGCGGCCGGAGGTGCTCGAATTCGCGGCCTGCGCGCGGCGCGTCACGAGAAAGCTGCTCCACCGCATCGAGGGCGGCGCCCTCCTCACCTGATTGCGCACCGCATCGTGTCGGGCGCGATGCGGAGGCTGCGCTGCAGCACACGGGAGGCGTGGCAGCACACGTGGAGCGGCGCCGCGAGGTGCCGGCCAGGCCACGTGGTTCGCCACCGGTTCGCAACGAGAACTCGCAGCCGCCTCGCGCGGACGGCTCCCGACGAGGGGCACGGTGGCGCCACGCGCTCGACTGCCAGACACCGAGGACGTCGTCCGCGCCGTTGGTGACGACGCCGTCACGTGGCCCTCGCGACCGACCACCGCTACAGCTCAGGTGCGTGACGGTCGGGCTCGACCGCTCCAGCGGGTCGACGTCCTGGTGGACCTCGCTGCCGCCGCTGGAGGCACCATCGTCGTGCCGGGGATCGCACACCGGCTTCCTCGGGGACCCGACCTCGGGCCAGCAGTCACCTCTCAGTGACCGAGAACGGCAGTTCCCGCTGCCGGCCGCACGCAGCAGTCTCGGGCTCGACGTCGAACCCCTGACGGGAGACAGCCATCATGACCTCGACCTCCAGCCGAGACGGGCAGATCACGGCCGCGACGCCGGCGGTGACCGCTCTCTACCATCCCACGTTGGGAGTCCATGACCTCGAGGCTGCGCGCCTGTGGTTCCGGCGCGTGTTCCACCTCCCTGACCTGCGGTGGGAGGACACGCTCGACCTCGCCCTGCTGGAACCCGACTACCCGGTGAACTACTCGTTCTTCATGTTCATCAAGGACTTCCACTTCGTGGTCCTGTGCCCGGAGCTCCATGCGCGAGGCGCACTGGCGGGACAGTCGCGCTACAGAGGAGTCCCGGAGGGCATGATCGGGATCGGCTGGTACACCGATGACGCAGTGGCGCTGTTCGAGCGCCTCGCTCAGCACGGTTTCCCGGCCCATGACCAGAAGGGTCGCGAGATCACCCCGGAGAACCCGCCCGTCTCCTCCATCGCCCCGGACATCCTCGTCGGTTTCACCTTCCCCGAGCAGGCCGGGATGCGCCACGAGTTCGAAGAGCTCGGTGAACGTCATCGGGAGTTCTACTCGCGCAAGGCCGACCCACGGCTCCGCCCGGGGTGGGTCCGACCTGCCACGGATCCGGCGGACCCCCTCCAGATCGTGCGGAGTTCCCACCACACGATCGTCACCGCCGACCTCTCCCGCGCGCTGCGGCTGTACGTGGACGCAGCCGGGGGGCGCATCGTCGCCGAGCGGGAGAACGCCGAACTGGGGGCCACCGGCACGTTCGTCGCACTGGGTGACGCGGTCGTGGAGTTCGCCGTCCCTGATCGCGACAGTTCCCTCGCCGCGCGCGTCTCCGGTGGGAACGACCACTACCTCGGCATCACGCTCCAGGTCGCCGATCTCGACACGGTCACCCGGCATCTGCGCTCGGTGGGCCTGACCCCAGGCGAGGGCACCGACGTTGTGACCATCGAGCCGCAGGAGGCCTTCGGGACGCAGTGGCGCTTCGTGCGCGAACTCCCGTACTGACCGGGTGCCTTGCCGGGTCAGCTGGACTCGGTCGCGCGGCGGATCCGTCGCCTGAGGATGGACAGGCGAGGGTCCGATGCCTGACCGTCGGCGACGCGCACCGCCCTGGAGATCGCGCGTGCCGTGGTGCGCAAGGCGGGGATGAGCGTGAGGTCGTCGATCGCGCCGACCGGGATCGTGACGGACAGCGCAGCCACCGCCGTTCCCTCGCGCCCCAGGACCGGCACGGCCACGCCCGCCGTCTGAGGGTGGATCCAGCCGCTGACCACGGCGTAGCCCGCACGACGGGTCTCTGTGACGATCTGGCGCAGCTTGGCGCGGTCGACCACCGTGGCGTCGGTGAACTGAGAGGTCTTCGCCGTCGTCAGGATGGCGTCCCGCTCGTCGGGAGGAGCGAAAGCCGTGAGCACCAGCCCGGGGGAACAGGCGAGCACCGGGAGGCGGCTCCCCGGCTGAGTGACGTTTGTCGAGCTGTTGTGCCGAGAGGTGAGCTTCTCGACGTACAGGACGTCGTTGCGGTCGAGCACGGACAGCTGCGTGTGCTGACGGACGACGGCGTGGAGATCCTCCATGTAGGGAAGTGCCACCTCCCGGAGGGTCAGGGCGCTCGAGGAGCGCGTGGCCAGCTCCCAGAGCCGGAGGCCCGTCCGGAACCGGCGCTCGGCGTCCCGCTCGAGCAGACCGCTCTTCACGAGGTCGTTGACGATCCGATGTGCGGTGGGCACCGGCAGATCAGCGCGCCGGGCGATCTCTGAGGCCGAGAGTGGGCCCTCCGGGTCCATCGCCTCGAGCACCCCGCACCACACGCTCGATCATCGAGTCACCGGGGGCAGCCATGCGGGGCCTCCTTCTCCCCGCATGGTCGCATGGTGTCGAACCGCTGCTGCCGAGATGCTGGTTCTCGCACGTCGAGAAGGGTGCTGGTCACGGCACACGGACCACGACAGCGTTGACGACACGACAGCGACCCCGCCGATGGCCGACCGTGGGGCGGACGGCCAACGGTGGGACACGGCGAGCCGTCGCCGCGCCGAGACGAACCCGCCACCGTGCGGGCACCGGACGGGCGGAGCGGCGCAGCAATCGGACACGGGATGTCCACACACACAGGACGGATGGGCAGATGTCGACGGACAGTGGCAGCTTCGACCTCGTCGTCGTGGGATCCGGTATCGCGGGCCAGACGGCGGCGACATCCGCCGCCGAGGCCGGCCTGTCGGTGGTCCTGCTGGAGAAGACCGAGGAACTCGGTGGGTCCTCGGCCATGAGTGGTGGCTGGTTCGCCTTCTCCGGCACGGACGAGCAGGCCGCGGAGGGTATCGAGGACTCGGCCGAGCTGTTCCTCGACGACCTGCTCGAGGTAGGCGAACACCGCAACGACCGGTCCCTTCTCGAGGCGTACCTGGCCCATCAGGAGGAGACCTATCGTTGGCTGAAGTCTCACGGGGTGGTGTTCCGGGAGGTCGAGATCAGCTCGGGCCAGTCCGCCCGACGCAGCCACAATGCGGCGATCAAGGACGTCCTGGCCGATCTGCACCGTGACTTCACCGCTCAGGGCGGTCAAACCAGGTTCAACCACCGGGCCACACTGCTCGTGCGCGAAGCCTCGGGCCGGGTGACCGGCGTGGTGGCCCAGACGCCCGAGGGCGAGACGCTGATCACTGGCCGTGCCGGGGTGGTGCTGGCAACCGGCGGATTCTCCCGGGGCACGGAGATGCTGAAGGTCTTCGCCCCTGAGCAGCTCGCAGCGATCCCCTACGGCGGTAGGGGCAACACCGGGGACGGTCTGCGCATGGCCTGGAAACTCGGCGCCGGCATGGCGGACATGTCGTCCGTCTCGGGCACCTACGGCTCCCATCCAGACACCGGGGAGGACTTCCACGAGTTGCTCACGGCCTACTACATGGGCGCGGTCATCGTGAACAAGGACGGCAAGCGATTCGTGGACGAGTCCCAGGACTACAAGACCCTGGGCCGCGTGGTCCTGAACCAGCCCGACGGCCTGGGTTTCGAGGTCTTCGATGCCAAGGTGCGGGCCATGTCGCACCGGGGCATCCCTCTGAAGGACATCGACACCCTGGAGGACATCGGCCACGTCCACAAGGCCGAGACCCTCGAAGAGCTGGCCGTCCTCGCGGGCATCCATCCTTCCGCCCTGGCTGCGACCGTGGCCCGGTACAACGCCGCGGTCGCCGGCGAGGTCCCGGACGAGATGGGCCGGACCAGCCTGTGCAACGGCGTCGGGGACCTGCTCCCGATCGACACCGCGCCCTTCTACGCGTACCCGGCCAAGTCCCTGATGACCACCACCTACTGCGGCGTGACGATCAACCCCTCTGGGCAGGTCGTCGACGTCGACGGTGATGTCATCGAGGGCCTGTATGCCATTGGCGAGGTCACCGGCGGCTTTCACGGCGCTGCGTACATGACCGGCACCTCGCTGGGGAAGGGCGCCGTGTTCGGTCGCATCGTCGCCGCCCACGCCGCCGCCACCACGAACATCCACGCGTGACCTGGCGCACCCGCGACTGACGGGGCGCACCGGGCCTGATGGTCTCCGGCTCCGTCATGTCGACTGCCGACCGGTGGAGGAGACCTCCGGTGCAGGTCGCCGGCGATCGCCCACGCGAGCACTTCCCACCTGAGTCTGCGGCCTACGACGGGGCCGGGAACACCCTCCCCCAGCGGCGCTGTGAGGGATGTCGGCGAATCCACACAGCCGTGTCAACGGCGGCCGAAGTCTGACCCCCTGGCGTAGAACCCGCCTGCCGCCAGGGGGTCAGTTTTCAGGCGCCGCCGACAAGCCGACTCGACGCGCTGACGCGGACGTCCCGTTCGACCATTCTCCGAACGGCATATCGAGGCCGATCGGCGGTCGCAGCCATTGCGGCGTCGCCGGTGGGAAGACAATTCGCCCCTGGTGGATGAGCCGGGCAACTCAGCCGGTCACTGGCCAACCTCCGTCGCCGAGCTCGAGGTGTGCCACTCACCGGGCTGGTCCAGCGCGGCTCCTCGTGATCTCCCACTCGCGCTCCGTCTTGGCGACCTTTCCCGCAGACGAGGCGGTCCCAGCGGCTCATCCGCAGGAGTAGCCAGCGGTTCGGCCTCGTCATGCTGGTTTCTGCGCGGGCTGCCAAACGCCAGTCGCGCCACCCGCTGGCCACACCATTCCGGATGCCCGGACCAGACACCGGCACCCGTTATCACAGCGCTCCGGGAGCGGGCTCCGGGGTGATACCGGCGGAGCATCCATCGATGCCGAATCAGCCGCTACCGAGACCTGCATCACATTGGCAGGCTCACGGCATCAGCAAGAGCGGGCGACGTGGAACGGAATGCCCCCACTTCGCAGGCCGCATCCCGCGGCAAGACGAGATCGGTCATCGGCACATCGGGCCGCCGCGGACGGACGATCCACGCCGGGCTCCTCGCGGAAGCCCATGACACAGGGAGAACCCATGACGGGACAGATCGTCACGGACAACGCGACGGTTCAGGAGCTCGCCCAGCAGCTCGATGACGTGCGGAGCCGCCTTCGCGTGCTGGAGGACAAAGAGGCACTCGCCAGCCTGATGAACAGGTACTGCCGCACCTCGGACGCCAAGGACTGGGACGCATGGATGCGGTGCTTCGTCGGGGACGCGGAGTTCGAATTCGGGCCGTTCGGCACGCACATCGGACGCGAGAAGATCCGCGAGGTCTGTGAGGCCGCCGAGGCGCCCTACCGCGACATGCAGCACTCCATGACCAACATGCAGTTCGAGATCGACGGGGACACCGCAACCGGAACGGCGTACCTGTGGTTCGCGGGCGTCCCGGACCCGTCGAACCCAGCGGAGCACTTCGACATCGGCGGTCCCTACCGCTGGGAGTTCCGGCGTACCGACGAGGGCTGGCTCCTCAGCCGGATGCACCTGCGGCTGGCGTGGACCCGCGGCAACGAGGACGCAAGCGTCTTCTGAATGACCCGCCACCCCCATCCAGGCATCGAAGACCCACTTCAGGAGGCAGTTCAGATGTCTACTCTCGTTGGCCACAACCAGGCCGTCATCCCCGACGACGTCGCCCGCTCGGTGATCCTCCCCTCCTCCTACCGGGACGAAGCAGGCATCGTCCACCCGGCCTTGACGTGGCTGCGGGCCAACATGCCGTTCGCCCGGGCGGAACTCGAGGGATACCACCCGATCTGGCTGGCGACGAGGCACGCCGACATCGTCGAGATCGAGAAGACACCGAAGGTCTTCCGCAGTGGCCTCGGCGAGCCCTACATCAACTCGATCGTCGACACCGAGTTCCTCAAGGAGATGAACGAGGGTCGGCGCGGCCTGGACACCCTGGCCAACATGGACGCGCCCGAGCACACCAAGATCAAGAACGTCACGAGTGCGTGGTTCATGCCGGCCAACGTCCGCACCCGCGAGGAGTCGATCCGGCAGATCGCTCGCGCATCGGTGGAGAAGTTCTTCTCCTTCGACGGCGAGTGCGACTTCGTCAATGACATCGCTGTCCACTATCCGCTGCGCGTCATCATGAGCCTCTTCGGCGTCCCGGAGAAGGACGAGCCGATCATGCTCAAGCTGACCCAGGACATGTTCGGCAACTCGGACCCCGAGCAGCAGCGCAAGGACGTCCCCGTGACGCCGGACGTCGCCGCCCGCGCCTGGCGCGCGGCGATCATGGAGTTCCACAGCTACTTCAACCAGCTGGCCGCGGCGCGGCGAGCGCAGCCCACGGACGACCTCGCCTCGATCATCGCCAACGCCAAGGTGGACGGGGAGTACCTGCCCGACTCCTTCGTGAACGGCTACTACATCGCCATCGCGACGGCCGGCCACGACACCACGTCCTCCACCACCGTCACCGCGATGCAGCAACTGGCGAACCACCCGGACCAGTTCCGGGCCGCGCAGGCAGATCCCGGCCTCATCCCCGGTCTCGTGGACGAGGCCCTGCGCTGGGCGTCGCCGGTCAAGCACTTCCACCGCATCGTCGGTGAGGACACCGACTTCCGGGGCCAGCATCTCGAGGCCGGACAGAGCGTCATGCTCATGTATCCCTCGGCCAACCGGGACGAAAGTGTCTTCGACAACCCGTGGGACTTCGACATCACCCGCCGCCCGAACAAGCACATCGCCTTCGGATACGGGCCGCACCAGTGCATCGGACAGCACGTGGCGAAGCTCGAGATGCGGATCTTCTTCGAGGAGCTGCTCCCCCGACTCAAGTCCTTCGAGGTCGCAGGGCCGGTCAGCTACGTCGAGGCGAACTTCCTCTCCGGTCCGAAGACCCTCCCCCTCCGGTTCACGAAGGCATGACGATGAACACCTCGGACTCGCCCGCCCGTGTCCTCATCGTCGGGGCCGGGCACGCCGGAACTGACACCGCCGTCGCCCTGCGAGAGTTCGGGTTCACCGGCGGCATCACGCTGGTCGGCGGCGAGCAGGAGGTGCCCTACCACCGCCCGCCCGTCTCGAAGGCATACCTCCACGAACACGACCAGCCCGAGGTCCTCAAGGCCCCCGGTTGGTACGAACACCACGACGTCGACCTGCGCCTCGGTGATTGCGTCGTCGAGATCGACCACTCGGTTCGTGCAGCGCGACTCGAGGACGGCACCACCCTGGGATACGACGTCCTCGTCCTCGCCACAGGTGCCCGGGCCAGAACCCTTCCGCACCGGCTTCCCGCGACGGGGTGCTGGACACTACGGACGTACCGAGAGGCGATCGCGTTCCGGGATGTGCTGCGCGCGGGTGCCCGCATGGTCGTCGTCGGCGGCGGCTTCATCGGTCTCGAGGTGGCCGCCGCCGCACGCGACTACGGCTGCGCGGTCACCGTCGTCGAGCGTGAGGCGCGGCTGCTGCCGCGCGTCGCCAGCCCGGTTCTCTCCGAGGCAGTCACCGACTACCACCGGCGTGCGGGCGTCGAGATCCTGCTCGGGGCCTCGGTGGCCGAGATCGTCGAATCAGCGGACGGCAGCGTCCGGGCCGTGCGCCTCGGCGACGGGACGGAGCTCGCGTGCGAGGCCGTGGTCGTGGGGGTCGGCGCCGAGCCCCGTGATGAACTCGCGCAGGCGATCGGCGCCCACTGCGAGAGCGGAGTGGTCGTCGACGACGCCGCCAGGACCAGCGTCACCGGTGTCTACGCGGTCGGGGACGTCACTCGCCGGCAGGTGGCCGGCTACAACGGTCGCTTTCGGCTCGAGAGCATCGCCAACGCCAGTGAGCAGGCCAGGCACGCTGCGGCCGCCATCGCCGCTGCGCACCCTCCGCGCCCCGAGGTCCCGTGGTTCTGGTCCGACCAGAGCAAGCTGAAGATCAAGATCGCGGGACTGGTCACGGGATCGACACGTCTCGTGGTGCGCGGTGATCCCCGCTCCGAGCGCTTCGCCGTGTACCACCTCGACGACCAGAACCGCCTCGTCGCCGTGGAGGCGGTGAACTCCGCCGGTGACTTCATGGCCGGCAAGAAGTGGCTCGGCGCCCGCGCGACTCCGACGCTCGACCGCCTCTCGGACACGACCGTGCCCCTGCGGGAACTCGTTCCCGCCTGACCTAGGAGAAGACCGATGATCAAGATCACCTATCTCAGCTCCGACGGCGTCGAACACCAGGTCGAAGTCGAGCCCGGCATGAGTCTCATGGAAGTCGCCGTGCTGCAGGAGGTCGACGGCATCGTCGCTGAGTGCGGCGGCGGCTGTTCCTGCGCCACCTGCCACGTCTACCTCGACGACGGGTGGAAGGAGGCGTTCGACGAGCCGGCCGAGGAGGAGTCCTCGCTGCTGGAGTTCCTCGACGAGGTCAAGCCGACCTCGCGCCTCTCCTGCCAACTGCTCCTCCGGCCCGACCACGACGGGTTGTGCGTGCGCACTCCCGCCACTCAGGGCTGAGCCCGGAGCGCCCGGCGGACACCCGACAGCCACGGCCGGTCGGCCGGGGCCGCGCCGCGCGATCCAGCGGAAACGGCACCCGACCCACCGCAGGCCCACCCACGAGACGAGGAGCGCTATGTCCTTGACGCAGGAGACCACAGTTCGCGAACGCCTCTACATCGGAGGCGACTGGATCGAGCCGGCGACGAGCCGGACGCTCACCCCCATCTCACCGTCCACCGAAGAGGCCGTCGGCCAGGTTCCGGAGGCGACCGAGCGCGACGTCGACCGCGCCGTGGCGGCAGCAGGAGCCGCGTTCGACGACCCCCAGGGATGGTCCCAGTGGGACGTCGAGCGGCGCGCCCAGGTGATGGAGCGGTTCGCCGACGCCCTGGACGAGCGCGGCAGCCAGACGGCCCACCTCGTCAGCAGCCAGAACGGCATGCCGATCAGCATGTCCCAGGCGGTGGAGGGAGCTTTCCCCGCCGTGGCACTGCGCTACTACGCCGGTCTCATCCGGGAGAAGGGCGTCGAGGAGCGGCGGGAAGGCGTCTTCGGCCGTGCCACGCGGGTGCGACACGAGCCGGTGGGTGTGGTCGCCGCGATCGTCCCGTGGAACTTCCCGGAGGCCCTGGCGTTCGTCAAGATCGCCCCAGCCCTCGCCGCCGGGTGCACCATGGTCATCAAGCCGTCCCCGGAGACGGTCCTGGACGCCTTCGTGATGGCGGAGGCCGCTCAGGAGGCGGGGATCCCGCCGGGTGTGCTCAACATCGTTCCCGCTGGCAGGGAGGTCGGCGCCCACCTCGTCGCCCACCCGGGCGTGGACAAGGTCGGGTTCACCGGCTCCACGGAGGCCGGCCGGAGCATCGGCGAGACCTGCGGACGTCTCCTGCGCCCGGTCACCCTCGAGCTCGGTGGCAAGTCGGCAGCGATCGTGCTGGACGACGCCGACCTCGGGGCCCACAGCGCGGAGTTCGTGGACGCCACGCTGCAGAACAACGGTCAGACCTGCTACGTGTGCACCCGCATCCTCGTGCCGCGAACGCGCTACTCAGAGGTGGTCGACACGATCACCGACATCGTCCGCTCGCTCCGCGTCGGCGACGCACTGGACCCGGCAACCCAGATCGGGCCGCTGGTCGCCGAGCGCCAACGGGCCCGCGTCGAGCAGTACATCGCCAAGGGGATCGCCGAGGGCGGGCGCGTGACCACGGGCGGCAAGCGGCCAGCCGACGCGGACCGCGGCTTCTTCCTCGAGCCCACCGTCTTCGCAGACGTGCAGAACCACGACACGATCGCCCGCGAGGAGATCTTCGGCCCGGTCCTCGCCGTCATCCCCTACGACTCGGAGCAGGACGCCATCGCGATGGCGAACGACAGCGACTTCGGGCTCGGCGGATCGGTGTGGAGCCGTGACACGCAGCGGGCCATCGAGGTGGCCCGGCGCGTCCGATCGGGCGGTCTCGGCATCAACTCCTACAGCCACGACATCGGCTCGCCATTCGGTGGGATCAAGGCCAGCGGCCTCGGCCGCGAGCAGGGCCCCGAGGGACTCGCCGCTTACCAGACGACCAAGACCATCTACAACGCCCCGTGACAGCCGCCGCGGATGAACTCCCGCCGGCGCAGGCACTCCACCACCAAGGACGAGGGTTGGGAACGACACCATGACCGAGTACGACTACATCGTCGTCGGCGCAGGTTCCGCAGGGTGCGTCGTCGCAGGCCGACTGAGCGAGGACGGGTACAGCGTCCTGCTCCTGGAAGCCGGCGGGGACGACGACGACGACCTCATCCGCACACCGCTCCTGTTCGCCGGTCTGTTCCAGGGGGACAAGGACTGGAACTACAACTCCGAACCCGAGCCAGGTCTCTACGGCCGGCGGGTGTACCTGCCGCGCGGCAAGGTCCTGGGCGGCAGTTCCTCGCTGAACGCCATGTTCTACATGCGGGGCACGCACGAGGACTTCGACCAGTGGGCGAACGACCACGGCGCAACCGGCTGGTCGTACGAGGAAGTGCTCCCCTACTTCAAGAGGTCGGAGACCAACGCCGACATCAAGGACGAGTACCACGGCGCCGATGGGCCGCTGCACGTGACGACCCAGCGCTGGTTCAGCGGACATGCCGACGCCTACATCGAGGCGGCCCTGAGTCTCGGGATCGAGCCCAATCCCGACTTCAACGGGGTGAAGCAGGCCGGCGTGGGTCTGCTCCAGGTGACCGCCCGCGGTGGTCAGCGGTGCTCGTCGGCCGACGCCTTTCTGCGCCCGGCGCTCGAGCGCCCGAACTTCCGGGTCGTGACCAGGGCGACGGCGCGGCGGGTCGTCGTCGAAGGAGGACGAGCAGTCGGTGTCGAGTACGAGCACAACGGCGAGATCGTCACCGCACGGGCCGCGCGCGAGGTGGTCCTCAGCGCCGGCGCCTACAACACGCCGCAGCTCCTCATGCTGTCTGGCCTGGGGCCGGCCGAGCAACTGCGCGAGGTCGGGATCGACGTCGTCCTCGAGCTGCCGCAGGTGGGACAGAACCTCCAGGACCATCCCTTCACCCTCACCCACTACTCCACCGACCAGCCCAACACCCTGGCGCTGGCGGGGGCACACGGCGCCCTCGAGGAGTGGGCCCAGTCCAAGTCGGGCGTGCTCACCTCGAACGCCGGCGAGGCCGCCGTCATGTGGCGGTCCGACTCGACACTGCCCAGCCCGGACTTCCAGATCATCTTCGTCCCCGGCTGGTTCTGGGACCACGGCTTCCGGTCGCCGTCTACACCCGGCATGTCGATCGGCCTGTCCTACAACGGTCCGTCGTCGCGGGGGTCGGTCCGACTGCGCTCCTCCGACCCGCACGCGGCACCGAGGATCGTCAGCAACCTGCTCGGCCAGCAGTCCGAGGTGGACGCCGTGCTGCGAGCGCTGGACTTCGTCAGCGAACTGACGCGACAGGAGCCGCTCGCCGGAATCCTGACGGAACGAGTGAACCCCGGCCCGGCTGTCGGCAAGGACTTGATCGAACACTGGGTCCGAGCCGAGACCCAGCACATGTACCACGCATCCGGCACGTGCCGGATCGGCTCGCCGGACACCGGAGTCGTCGATCCCGAGCTGCGTGTGCACGGCATCGACGGGCTCCGCATCGCCGACGCCTCCGTGATGCCGCTGATCACCAGCGGGAACACCAACGCACCGTCGATCATGATCGGCGAGAAGGCGGCCGACCTCCTGAAGGGCGTCCGATCCGCGCGCCAGCAGCACCACTCGCAGAACCCCGTCGCGGTGCCGACCGGCGCAGCCTGACGAGCACCTCACGACATGACCCTGGCCGGCCCGCCGCCACGGCCACCTCCCTAGCGCCTGAAAGGCGTGAGCGATGACTGATCTGCCCACCTCCGCCCGCGTGCCGGACGACATCGCGCGGGCCGTGATGCTCCCCGGGCCCTACGCGGACGAAGAACACATCACCTACCCGGCACTGGCCTGGTTGAGGAGGAACCAGCCGTTCGGACTCGCCGAGATCGAGGGATTCGACCGGACGTGGCTGGCGACCAAGCACGCCGACATCCTGGAGATCGAGAAGACACCGCAGGTCTTCTCGAGCGCCCTGGCGGACCCGTTCCTTCTGGACAAGGCCGGCCGCGAGTACATGCGGACCACCAACGACGGCAGGCGTACGCAGGACACCCTCGCCTACATGGACGCGCCCGAACACACCAAGATCAAGAACGTCACTACTGCGTGGTTCATGCCGGCGAACGTACGCAAGCGGGAAGAGGCCATCCGACAGCTGGCGAAGGACGCCGTCGACCGCCTGATCACGGGGGAGCCAACGGTCGACATCGTCAAGGACTTCGCCCTCTACTACCCGCTCCGCGTGATCATGAGCCTGTTCGGCGTCCCGCCCGAGGACGAGCCCAGGATGCTGCACCTCACCCAGAGCCTGTTCGGCACCACGGACGAGGACACCAAGCGGGACGACGTCGAGGGTGGCGAAGGCGCCAGCGCACGTGCGTGGAAGGCCACGCTGCAGGACTTCTTCGACTACTTCAACGTGCTGTCGGCCGACCGCCGCCAGTCGCCGACCGACGACCTCGCATCGATCATCGCCAACGCCAAGGTCGACGGCGAGTACCTGCCGGAGTCGTTCGTGAACGGCTACTACGTCGCCATCGCCACCGCGGGGCACGACACCACGTCGTCGACGATCTCGGGTGCGATCGAGCAGTTCTGCCGCAACCCGGAGCAGCTGGACGCCGTCCGCGCCGATCCCGGTCTCGTGCCCGGGGTCGTCGAGGAGGCACTCCGCTGGGTGTCTCCGGTCAAGCACTTCCTCCGTGTGGTCAAGGAGGACACCGAGTTCAGGGGCCAGACGCTGCTCGAGGGCGACGGCGTCATGCTGCTGTACCCCTCCGCCGACCGCGACGAAGAGGTCTTCGAGAACCCGGACACCTT
This sequence comes from Geodermatophilus sp. CPCC 205506, assembly GCF_051383635.1. NCBI lineage: Bacteria > Bacillati > Actinomycetota > Actinomycetes > Geodermatophilales > Geodermatophilaceae > Geodermatophilus > Geodermatophilus sp. CPCC 205506. The sequence continues at coordinate 17,352 of NZ_JALPKP010000046.1, forward strand.
CGACATCACCCGCAAGCCCAACAAGCACATCGCCTTCGGGTACGGGCCGCACCAGTGCATCGGTCAGCACGTCGCTCGTCTGGAGATGCGCATCCTCCTGGAGGAGCTCATCCCTCGACTGGCCAAGGTGGAGCTCACCGGGGAGCCGCAATACGTGGCGGCCAACTTCCTCTCCGGCCCCAAGACGCTGCCGGTACGGATCACTCCCGCCTGAAGACCCGCCTCGCACTCCCACGTCCGCCGCGAGCAGCCGGCGGCGCTTCCCAGAACAGAGTCGACACACCTGAGAAAGAAGGAAGGAGACCACCATGACCGAGGGCCCCTACCTCGCCTTCGAGGTCTACCGCTGGGCAGGCACCACATTCGAGGAGTTCCGCACCCACTACAAGGGCGTGCACGCCCAGATCGGGAAGAAGATCCCTGGTCTCGTCTGGTACGAGTCCTTCCTGAACAACAACGCGCAGGAGGGGTGGCCCGTGATCGGCGGCGCCCCCAAGCCGGACGCCCTCGTTGTGATGCAGTTCGACTCCGAGGAGTCCAAGCGGGATGTGGCCAACTCGCCGGCATGGCTGGAGGCCGCCGAGGACGACATCGGGTTCTGCAGCCACTTCGAGATCTTCGAGGTCGAACGCTTCACCTGGATCCCTGAGGCATCACTCCGCGAGCCGTACGAAGGCGAGGTCTCCGTCGGCGCGAACTGAGCCGAACTGGGCTCGCTGGCCTCCCGGCAGGATGCCACGGAAGGCAACTTCCGAATCCCGGCCTCCGACGACAGGACGGTCCCTACCGACAGAAGGAACGGAGCCCTTCATTCGGCGGGACCAGGACCGTCGGAGTCATCGGCAGCGCCAGCGTCGGTGGCACGCTGGGCCGTGCGGACCGTTTGTGACGTCGCTGGCGCTGTAATGCGCCACCGTTGGACGGATTGGACTGATGTCGATGGCCACCATGCAGGCGTACCAGATAGTCGAGTGGGGCAAGCCCGCTGAGTACCGGGAGGTCCCTGTTCCCGAGCCGGGCGCGGGTCAGCTCCTCGTGAAGATGGCCGGCGCGGGGCTGTGCCGGACGGACCTGCACATCCTGAAGAGCCCGGCTGGGTTCTGGCCGGACCCGCCGTTCACGATCGGCCACGAGAACGCTGGCTGGGTCGCCCAGGTCGGGCAGAGTGTCGACGGGTTCTCCGAAGGCAATGCGGTCCTCATCTCCTCGATGTACTACTGCGGCTACTGTCAGAAGTGCGCCCGAGGGATGCACGAGCAGTGCAGGAACATCGGCCTTCCAGGCTATGGCATCGGCTACGACGGCGGCCTGGCGGAATGGATCCTGGTCGAGGCCAAGCATGCGGTCCATCTCGGAGCGCTCAGCCCGGTGACGGCTGCGCCTCTGGCCGATGCAGCAGCAAGCTCCTACCACGCGGTGAAGATGATGCTGGACTTCTTGGTGCCCGGCAGCACCGCGGCAGTCATCGGCGTGGGTGGACTGGGGGCCTACGCGGTCCAGTACCTCAAGCTCCTCACGGGGGCGCGGATCATCGGAGTGGATGCAGTGCAGGATCGCCTCGATGACGCGGGTCGGTTAGGTGCACACGACACCGTCTTGTCCGACGAGGGCACGGCCGAGAAGCTCCTGGAGCTCGTGCCTGAAGGTGTTGATGCCGTCTTCGACTTCGTGGGCCGGACCGAGACCATGAGCACCGGCGTACGAGTCCTCAGTCAAGGCGCACGGCTCGTGGTCGCCGGCATCGGTGGCGGCGAGATCCCGATGGGCTGGGAGAAGATCGCGATGAACGCCGGGTTCATCAACACCCGAGGGTTCAACGTGTCTGACCTCAACGAGATCGTCGCCCTCGCCCGCGACGGCAGGATCGAGATGGCAGCGACCCACTTCCCCTTCGACAAGATCGAGGACGGCCTGCAGGCCCTGGAGACGGCATCGGTGAAGGGGCGCGCTGTCGTCACCTTCGACTGACCGGTGGTTCACGACCAGGGGTAGCCATACCACGTTCCGTGGTATGGCTACCCCTGGCGCCGGGCGCTCGTCAGGCGTCGGGAGTCCGGATCTCCGAGGCGGCGTCACAGATTCGTCCGCACTGCTGCCAGTACGCATGCCTCGGTCATTGACTGGCGGCGCCAGCCGGCCCGACTTGCGGAGTAGAGACAGCTCTGCCGCGCTCAGGCAACCCCCAGTCACATTCGAGGGGTTCGTCGCCGTTCGCCGATGTGCCGTTTGCGCAGCTGAGCGCCCTGGGTCGTGCGCCTGCGTGCGCCTTGATTCGCCGCGGTTCGAAGCGCGTTGCTGTACCGGTTGCTGTAGTTCTCCCCCGCGCTCGGGCGCGTCATGTGGACGCCGAGTCTGCGCTGGGAGGGGCTCCGACCGGGCGGCCACAGCAGCCTCAGGGAGCCGTCGGCCGGAGTCATCGCCCCCGCCGGGGCGAGTTGCAGGAACGGAGGCCGTCTTCTCCGTCAGTGAGACGCGTCCTCGCGGGGTGACCGAGTACGACCTCGAACTCGCCCGCCGGATCGACGCGCTCCTCCCCGGCTGAGCGGCTCCGTGCCGGGTCGTTCGCCCCTGCCTGCGGCCAGTCGTCCTGCGTAGCGTGCCCGGGGTGACGCTGACCGTCGGGAGCGCCGCCGTCGAGCGGTACGCCGCGGCGTGGCGCGAGACCGATGCCGCCGCGCGCCGGACGCTGCTGGACACGTGCTGGGCCGAGGACGGTGTCTACTGCGACCCGCTGAACCGCGCCGAGGGCCGCGACGGGTTGTCGTCGCTGATCGGGTCGTTCCAGGAGGGGAACCCGGGCGCGCGCATCGACGTCGTCAGCGGCGTCGACGAGCACGACGGCTACCTGCGGTTCGCCTGGCGGATGCTGGCAGCCGACGGCTCGGTCGCACTCGAGGGAACCGACTTCGGCGAGGTCGGCGGCGAGGGCACGCTGCGCCGGATCGTCGGCTTCTTCGGCCCGCTGCCGACCTGAGCCGGGTGGAGCCCGACGGCCGCAGCGCTGCGTGGACGGCTCGACCCACTCCCCCGTTTCGATCTTGCCGATCGGCTTCCGCAGGCCGCAGCGGCGTCCTTCCGCGTCCTGAACCCCTCGCTTGAGGACGACCCGCTTGGCCCCCTCCTTCCGCTGGGCGGTGAACTTGATCAGGAAACGCGGACCGGCTTGGCCGCGTACTCACTGATGCTGCCCTCACCTGCCTGACGTCGCCGTGGCTCCGCCACCCACGTACCTCTCACCGGGCCCCTCCAGCGACCTGACCTCACGGCACGCAGACTCCGGTCGGGTGAAATCCGGGATCCTGGCGCCTCCGCCGACAGGTGCCATCGAAGGACCGGTTGCGTCGCCGCCCCGGCTTCGCCGGTGGGAGTCGAGTCCCACGACACGGGCCTACTCCCGACAGAAGGCCTCCGGGTGCCGGAGCCGCAATCTGTGGAGGAACAGGGAGGCTGTGGATCAGAGACCAGCCGCCGCGTCGGCGCTTCCCCACACGGCTTCCTCATCGCACGACTCCGACAACGCGGGCCTGGAGGGCACGACTACGCGCGGGACGCGCGCTCCACGGCCGGGGTGACGTCCTCTCGGCGAGTGGAACGCACGACCACACTGCCGGTGCACAGATCGACATCGACGAGTCCGTCTCTCTCTGCCGCAGCGATCATTCGCAGGGTGAACCGCTGCCGTCTCAAGGCGTGAACCGTCGTCACGTGGTGGTGCTGCAACCACGTCAGTAGTTCGCACTGCGTTCGCGGTCTCGAACGGGGGAAGGGGTGTCCTGTGCGTGCGGCTCCCATCCCCCCGGCGCGGTCGACGGTGCAGTACCCGTGGTGCCGGCACGGGACGAGGTCTCCGACCTCCGGCACGAAGCTGCGCGCTTCGTACGTGAGAACCGTGCCGCAGGTCAAGGTCGCGCTGTACATCCGATCAACCAGTTCGCCGACAGCGGGAGCAAGAGGCCCGTCACACCGCGTCCCATCTCCCCAGTCCGGCTCCCCGGGTTCATCCGGCGACTTGGGACCGGGCTGAGCGGATGCCTGTCGTCGGCGGATCCGCCCAGCCCGGCTGCTCGGGTGCGCGTCGCTAGGACGCTGCTCAGACCGGCGCCTCGAGGAACGACCCCCCGCCTGGGAGCAGCATCTGCTTGAGGTCGGTGAACTCCATGATGCCCTCGGGTCCACACTCGCGACCCCAGCCGGACTGCTTGACCCCGCCGAACGGCTGGTTGAGCGACATGCCGGCGAGGTTCACGCCCACGGTCCCGGAGCGCAGTCTCCGGGCGATCGCCAGCGACTCCTCCACGCTGTTGGTGTACACCGACGCCGCCAGGCCGTAGATGGAGTCGTTGGCCATCTCGATGGCCTGGTCCATCCCGTCGTACGGGATCAGCGCGGTCACCGGGCCGAACACCTCTTCACGCGCCACCGTCATGTCGTTGGTCACGTCAGTGAGAAGCGTCGGCTCGTAGTACCAGCCGCGCGGGAGTTCCGGGGGACGGCGGCCGCCGAAGGCGACAGTGGCACCCTCGTCGATCGCGCCGGCCACGTAGGCCTCGGTGCGCGCCCGGGCGCGCTCGACGGCCAGCGGGCCCCGGTCGGTCTCCGGGTCGAACGGGTCGCCCACCTTGAGACCACGCATGAAGGACTGGAAGGCCTCGGTGACCTCGGCGTAGCGCGCCCGCGGGACGAGCACGCGCGAGAGCAGCACGCACACCTGCCCGCAGTAGCTCGTGGCGCCCTCTCCGAGCGTCTGCATGACCGCATCCAGGTCCACGTCCTCGGCGAGGATGGCCGGTGACTTGCCGCCCAGTTCGAGCGCCGTGCGGGCAAGGCGCGCCGACGTCCGCTGGACGACGTCCTTGGCGATCGTCTGGCTGCCGGTGAGCGTCACCATGTCGATGTCCGGGTGGCTGACGAGGTACTGCGTGACCGGCGTGTCGGCCGGCAGGAAGCTCAGCACTCCCTCGGGGAGGTCTGCCTCCCGGGCTGCGTCCGCGATGATCCGCGCGGTCAGCTGGCACTCCGGCGCGTGCTTGACGACCACCGGGCAGCCAGCGAGCAGCGCCGGCACGACCTTCATGCCGACGAGGGAGACCGTCCCGTTGTAGGTGAGGATCGCGAGCACCGTGCCGGTGGGCTCACGCCGGACGATCGCGTCACCCCTGTCCTCCTCCCACGCCATGCCTTCAGCGGCCTTCAGCGAGGCGTTCCAGGCCATGACGGCGGCACCGCTGTTCAACACCTGACCGAAGCTCAGCGGCGTGCCACACTCCCAGGCCCACGCCCGGTTCAGGTCGTCGATGCGGGCCTCCATCGCCTCGCAGAACCGCCTGACCCGCGAGATGCGCTCGGCGGGCGCCATCCGTGGCCACGGGCCGTGGTCGAAGGCGTAGCGCGCGGCCCGGACCGCGGCATCCGCGTCACCCTCTGTCGGAAGGGCGACCGTCGCAACGACCTCCTCCGTCGAGGGGGACACGACGTCCCACGTGGCGTTGCCGGCGCTGCGCCGCCACTCACCGGCGATGAACACCTGGTCCAGCCCCGGGATGTCGACGTCCACCCTGCTGCTCGGTACCGACTGCGTGGTCATGACCGCTCCTCGTTGTCTCGGGGGTGGGCGGTGCCGGGACGAGTCATTCGGAAGCGCCGATCTTCTGGAGGAAGCCGGCGTCAACGGGCAGCGAGATGCCGGTGACGTAGCGGGCTTCGTCGGAGGCGAGCCAGAGCACGGCGTTGGAGATGTCGACGGGTTCGACCCAGGGCACCGGCAGCACGTTCAACGAACGGAACGCGGATGCGAACTGCTCCTTGGAGGGGTTCTCCTCGCTGGGGAAGAACAGGTTGTAGACACCCTGGTGGTGGATCATGTTCGTGTTGACAGCCGTGGGCTGGATGTTGTTGACCCGGATGTTGTGACGGCCCAGCTCGTTGCACAGAGTCCGACAGAGACCGACGACCGCGTGCTTCGCCGAGACGTAGTGGGCCAGGTTCTCGAAGCCCATGACGCCGCCGTTGGAGCTGGTGATGATGATCGAGCCGCCGTTGCCGGCCTCGAGCATCGCCGGAACGGCGGCCTTTACGGTCTGCCAGACCCCGGTCAGGTTGACGCCGATCATGTCGTCCCACTGCTCCTGGGTCAGTTCCCAGGTCTTGTTGACGCTCCAGATGCCGGCGTTGGCGCAGACGATGTCGAGCCGGCCGAACTGCTCGACGCCCCGAGCGACCGCCGCCTGCATCGCGTCGGCCTCGCGCACGTCGGCCTCGACGGTGACGATGCGGCGGTCGAGCTTCTCGACCATTCGTGCCGTCTCCGCCAGGTCCTCCGACGAGGCGAGCGGGTACGGCACCGTGTCGATCTGGTGACAGACGTCGACGGCGATGATGTCCGCGCCCTCCTCGGCGAGGCGGACAGCATGCGAGCGCCCCTGGCTGCGCGCCGCGCCGGTGACGAGCGCGACCTTGCCCTCTACACGACCCACGGTCTCCTCCTGGTGTGTTGGATCAGTACGGCGGCGACCGCTCCGTCGCGCAGGGTCGTCTGCGACGCCCTCCGGACGGACGGTCCGTGACACATGGCATGGGGTGACAACTCGCGCGGTCCGCTCGTACCGGTCCTCAACGCGACCCACAGCCTCGGCGAGGTCGTACGTCTCCGCCGTGTGCTGCACCACAGCATCGTCGGTAACGCGGTGCCCGTCAACACTTATGTTGCCTAATTCCGCGGAGCGCAGGCCCGCGCCACCGGAACGGGCCCCGGACCACGGACGCCTGGCGCGGTGGCCCCCTGCGGCCCCTGGGGAGCCCGGGCGCCGGTCGAAGGGCTCTGCGTCCGGTCCGACGCACACCGACCGGTCAGCCGTCGGCAGACGCGCGCTGGCTGCGTCCCACGAGGTCGAGCAGACTGTCGCGCAGGCTGCTGGGGAACGTCAGGTCGCCGCGGTCGCCGACCTGCGCCCAGTTCTCCAGCAACTGTTCGAGAGACGCCCCGGGGAACCCCCAGCCCGCCGTCTCCGCGATGAGCACTTCCCGAACCAGGCCGCCGGCCGTCGTGTGGACCGTGCCGGTCACGGGACACCGTTCGTGGGCCAGCAGCATCACCACCGTCGCAACGTCCTCGGGCATCAGCCCGTCGAAGCGATCGGGCCCCACGATGGATCGCGCGGGGACTCGGCTGGAGGGACGACCGGCCCCGGGCTTGCCCATCGGCGTGGCCGCCAAGGGGGCGAAGGCGTTGGACCGGATCCCGAGCCGATCCCCTTCGAGAGCGACGGAACGGACCAGACCGGTGAGCCCGGCCTTGGCCGACGAGTAGTTCAGATGTCCGACGTTGCCGAACAAGCCAGATCCTGAGCTGGCGTACACAAGCCGGCCGCCACCCTGCTCGCTCATGAGGGGCCACGCTGCCGCGGTGAGCAGGTAGTGGGCCTCCACGTTGACTCGGAGGACCGCGGTCCAGTCCTGCACGCTGAGCGACCCGATGTCCCCGTCACGCAACATGCCGGCGTTGCTCACCACCGCATCCACCCGCCCGAAGGCCTCGCGCGCATCTGCCAAGAGGGCAGTGGCACCAGACTGGGTGGAGACGTCGTGCAGGCTGGCGACTGCGGCGCCCCCGCTGTGGGTGATCGCCGAGACCACCTCGTTCGCGGGTACAGCGGCGGCTGCACCCCCTGGCGGCAGGTCGTTGACCACGACCAGGGCACCTCTGCTCGCGAACTGCGCTGCGAAGGTGGCTCCGAGGCCGGACCCGGCGCCCGTGATGACGACGACCCTCCCGTGGAACCCCAACTGCCCTACACCCATCGATCGCCCTCACCTCCGACGTTGACCCGCATGGCCGTGGACTCACCTGGGAACTCGTCCACGTGACTTCTCGGGCAGCGCGTCGGGGCACAGGTCTCCGCGCCGTTCCGACACCCCGAGTCAGCAGGGCCCGCGGAGTGGTGGCGCTGGGCAGCGTGGCTCAGCTGTAGCTGTGGAACCCCCGGCCGGTCTTCCGCCCCAGCAGGCCCGCCTCCACCATGCGATTGAGGAGTGGAGGCGGCGCGAACGAGGGCTCCTTGAACTCCTCGTACAACGACTCGGCCACCGCCTTGGTCGTGTCGAGCCCGATCAGGTCGGCCAGCGCCAGCGGTCCCTGTGGGTGGGCGGCACCGCGCACCAGGCCCTGGTCGATGTCCTCGGCGGTCGCGAACCCCGACTCGACCATCCGGACAGCCGAGAGCAGGAACGGAATCAGCAGCGCATTGACGACGAACCCCGCCCGGTCCTGACACTGGATCGGGTGCTTGCCCAGGGTGTCCGCGACGAAGGCCCGGACGCGCGCAGTGGTGTCGGGGTCGGTGAGCAGGCTCGGCACCAGCTCGACGAGGGACAGGACGGGTGCCGGGTTGAAGAAGTGCACTCCGAGCACGGCTTGCGGCCGCGAGGTGGCGACCGCCAGCTTCATGATCGGGATGGATGACGTGTTGGATGCCAGGACGGCCTCCGGATGGGCGACGATCTCGTCCAACCGACCGAAGAGCTCCGTCTTGACGTCTGCATCCTCCACGACCGCCTCGACGACCAGGTGCCGGTCAGCGAGCCGGTCGAGGTCGTGCACGACCCGCACGCGGCTGAGCACTGCATCGGCATCGGCGACCTTGCCCCGCTGCTGCGCGCGCCGCACGGAGCTCTCCAACCGACGGCGCCCCGCGTCCACGGCCGACGGACTCGCCTCGACCACGGTCACGTCCAGGCCTGCTCGAGCGCAGACCTCGGCGATGCCGGCCCCCATGAGGCCGCAGCCCACCACGCCGATCCGGTCCATGTTCGCCGCCACCCCGGTGACGACCTCCGTGGGGGCATCGGCGAGACCGCTGCCGGGCGGACGGTCGGTCATCCGGACGCTCCCCGTGCCGATGGCGGCTGGTGGAAGAACAGCACCGGCTCGGCCCCGGCTCGCCGGACCTCGAGACGGGCCTCCTCGCCGATGCGGGGGTCCTCATCCGTCACGGCGGAGAGCGCCACGAGGCGAGCACCGTCGGCCTGCGGGAGCTCCACCAGCGCCAGGACGTAGGGAGGTTCCAGCCCTGGTCGGGCGACGGTCGGTCGCACCACGCGGGTCCAGGAGTGCACGACCCCGGACGTCCCCACGTCGTCCCATTCCCACGTCTGGCCACCGCAGGCGGGACAGGCCGCGAGTGGGTACCACTGCCATCGCCGACACCGGTGGCACCGCGTGATGCGGATCAGTCCATCGCCCAGGCTGCGGCGCCACCCGCTGTACACCTGGCCGTCCGAGACATCGGTCAGCAGCCCCTCAGACATCGGTCCTCCGGAAGAGCAGGCCGGTGTACTGGCGGCCGGGCCCCGCGCCCACGAACGCCGTGGCCGCGTCCGCGACCTGGTTGCCAAGGGCCTCGTGCCGCAGCTGCCGCACCGCCTCGGTCACGTGACCGGCCCCGAGGAGGTAGCCGTGAGAGAGCAGCCCGCCGTGCGTGTTGGTCGGCAGCGTGCCGCCGACCTCGAGCTGTCCACCGGCGATCCCCTCGAGGGTGCTCCCGGGTCCGGTGATGCCCAGCGCCTCCAGCTGGACCGCTGTGGCCACGCTGAAACAGTCGTACAACTCGAACATGTCTGCGGACGAGACCTCCTGGCCGGCCCGGTCAGCCACCTGGGTGGCTGCCGCCGCCGTGGCGGGCAGACGAGGCAGTTCGCGACTCTGGGTGTAGAACGCCTCGTCGGGCAACGGCTGGACGGCGTGCCCCCAGCCGGCAAGTGTGACCACGGCCTTCTCCCCCGGCACGGCACTGTCGGCCGAGACGACCATCGCCACGGCACCGTCGCTGAGCAGCGAGATGTCCGCCCGGCGCAGTGGTTGAGCGACATACGGCTGCGCGCGGTATGCGTCGGACCCCAGGTCGTCGCGCGCCTGAGCCGAGCAGTGCCGCTGGGCGTTACGGCGGGCAGAGACGGCGATCTGGCACAGCAACTCCTCGAGCTCAGCGGGTTGGAGGCCGTACTGGTGCGCGTACCGGGTCGCCATCGTCGCGAAGTACAGCGGTGGCCCACTGAAGCCGACCGGGTACTCCACCTCCCGCTTGGCATCCATGGCGCCGTGGATGCCGGCCGGCCCGGATCCGTGCGTGCCCCAATCGACTCCGAAGTAGGTCAACACGTGGCGAGCGAGCCCCGCCTCGACGACGGCATGCGCCTGGGCCACCGCGAGCAGGATGCCCGCGCCCACGGGACTCGACAGCCCCTGGTACCGCAGGGAGTCCAGCCCTAGAGCGGGAGCCAGCTTGTCGACCGGGAGGACCGGTGGCGTGAGCATCGCCTCGGTGATGACGCCATCGATGTCACTCCGGCCGATGCCCGCGTCGGTGATCGCGGCGTCGATCGCCTCGAGCAGCATCGACTGCGCCCGACGTCCCGACCTCCGCTGGGGGTGGACCTCGCCCAGGCCCGCGACGACCGCGGTGACCACGTCAGAACACCACCACGGGCGCCAACGGACTCGCGGTCGCCCCGACGATGTTCAGGGGACCGAGAGTCAACATCCCCGCCACGGCCGCGCCCTCGAAGCCGGCCAGATCCAGCAGCTCCACGAAGTAGACGCCGTGGTCGCGCAGCAGCCTGACATGCAGCGGGACGGCGCACGTCGGGTCGCTCGCCGGCGCCATCTCCACGCCGATGTTGTCGGCCCCGATGATCGAGAATCCGCTCTCGAGCACCCAGTCGACCGCGTCGACGTCCAGGCCACCCCACCCCAGCTGGTTCTGCGCACCGGCCGCCCAAGCGTCGACCCAGCCGGTCCGCAGGAACAGCGCATCGCCTCGTTCCGGCGCGAGCCCGGCGGCATCCAGCAGCGAGCGGACGTGATCCACCGAGACCGGTTCCGCCACGTCGAGCCACGGGCGCCCCCCCGGCACGGCGTCGACGATGAGGACGCGCGTCACAACCGGGCCCGCCTCCTCGATGCCGAGCCGTTTCGCTCCCCGGCTGGTCACCAGATCGGCGGGGATGCCGCCGTACATCGTGCCGTCCTGCCACACATGGCAGAGCGCGTCCATGTGGGTCGTCCCATGGGTCGGGATCAGCAGGACGTCGTCACTGAACGAGAAGCCGTGCCGAGCGGGCGCCACCGCCGCATCTCCACCGTCTCGGACCATGAAGTGCTGTGGCGGCTGACGTCGGGGCCCCACCGGCCCCTCGCCATTGCGGATGGGAAGGCCCAGGCTGCGCACCTCGAACGTGCTCACGGCAGCCATGGCTCGCTTGATGGCCGCCCCGTCGATGTTGGCCAAGGCTCCTCTTCCGGAGACCTCGCTCATCAGGTCCGCACTCATGAAGCTTCCTCTTCCATCCCTCTACCGGGCGTCGTCGCTCTGGACCATCCTCACGGCGGCGCGACGGTCTGTCAACATAAATGTTGACGAGAGGCTGGCGGCGCCTCACCGTCATGTAGCGTGACCGCGTCAACACTTGTGCTGGGCTCGTCACGCGCCCATCCGTCATCACGCCAGGAGAGTGCAGGGCTTCATGACGAGCGACATCGGCCGCCGCCGTGAACTCGCGGCCCAGGAGCAGAGCGCGGTCTACCAGGAGCGTCGGGAAGCGCTGATGAAGGCCGCGGCTGAGACCTTTCGCGAGCAAGGGCTGGACGGGGCGTCCTTGATCGACATCGCCCGTCGCGCGGGCCTCGATCGAGCCAGCCTCTACTACTACGTCGGCTCCAAGGAAGAGCTCTACCGCACCGTCGTGGAGAGTGTCGTTCGCAGGAACCTCGAGCAGGTGCAGGCCGTCCTGTCAGGAGCTGGGACGGGCGCGGAGAAGCTCGCTGAGATGATCCGGCGCCTGATGAGGAGTTATGCGGAGCACTACCCGCACCTCTTCATCTACCTCGCCGAGGACTTCGGACGCCAGGGACCGACCCGGCGACAGGGCCGCAGCTCGGCCAAGGTCGCAGAGACGCAGAGCTGGCGGGCGGAACTCTCCACAGTGGGCGATCAGTACTACGCCGCTGTGCGCGACATCGTCGCGGAGGGATTCCGCGACGGCTCGCTGTCGTCGCCCCTGTCTGCAGGGATCGTCGCGCACGGCGTCATCGGCATGGTCAGCTGGGGTCACCGGTGGTTCGACCCCGCGGGCAGGAGCACTGCCGAGGAGATCGCCGAGGGCTTCGCGCAGATGGTCCTCGATGGCTTGTCCCCGACGTCCTGACGACCACTGCTCAGCCTGATGTCGGCCGAGCGCCCGGCCCCGGGCGCTCTCGCTCGCGAGGCCTGCCGGCTCGGTGGACTGTTCGACAGGACGCTCTGCTCCAGGCGAAGCCGGAGTCAGCGGCGCGGTCGAGGCGGCGGCGCTGGAGCGGGTGGCCGGGATGACTCCTGGTGCGACTCGATCGAGGGCACGGTGGCGTGAGCGTTCACCTTCGGTCCCACCTGCCAACTCGACAGCGATGCAGCCGCTTTTGCGACCGGGCCGGCCGCGGCGGCGCCGTGGGTCAGCCTGGCGCCGACCGGGTCACCTACATCGACCTCGATGAGGACACCCGGGAGACCGCGGCAGCGCCGAGCAGTGCGCCGTCCACGACTCCATCGAGGTCGCGAACCTCAGCGGGTTGATCGCCACGATCAGTGCGGCGATCGCGGCGCCGATGATCGCCGCACCCCGGCCGCGAAGGCCGACGTCGCCTGGGGCGCCGCCGGCGAACTGACCCCGTCCGGCGGACACCTCGGTGTCCGCCGGACGGGGTCACGTCAGGATCAGGGAACCCGCTGAGGTGCCGGCGTCATCGTGAAGCTCGGATAGCCGTTGGCTGCTTCTTCAGCGACGAGGCGGCGGTAGCGCACGGCACCACCCGTGTAGACCAGCATGCGAGGCTTGTCGTCCCGGGCGATGTTGCGGTTGAACCCGGTGAACCACGACTTGGCCTTACTCATCAGGACCTTGTCGTTGACCTCCGCGACATGGTCGAGCCAGGCCTGCTCTGCTTCAGGGGTCACCGCGACCCTCACGATGTCGTGCTCCAGCAGGTACGAGACGAAGGGTGTCATCCAGTTGACGATGTCCTCGATGGCCCGCGGGAAGTTGGCGCCCACCGACCCGGACTGCGGGCCGACGAGCATCAAGAGGTTCGGAAAGGCCGTGGTCTGCACGCCGAAGGCGGTATCGGGTCCGGCAGCCCACTTGTCCCGCAGTCGGACGCCGTTCTCGCCGACGAAGTCGATCCGGTCGAAGGCGCCGGTGACCGCATCGAAGCCGGTGCCGAAGACGATGATGTCGACGTCGATGTCGCGGGTGTTCTCGCCGTCGCCGATGCGGATGCCGGTGGGCGTGACCTCTCGGATCGGCGTCTCGTTGAGGTCCACCAACTCTACGTTCGACCTGTTGTAGGCCTCGTAGTACCTGGTTTCCAGCGGAACGCGCTTGGTCCCGAAGCCGTGGTCCTTCGGGATCAGCTTCTCCGCGACGACAGGGTCCTTCACCCGCTCGCGGATCTTGCCGGCGATGAACTCCGTCAGTTCCGCGTTGGCGGCTTCGTCCATCAGGGTGTCCCGGAAATTGCCCAGCCAGATGCCGAAGCCGGGTGAGTTGTAGAGCTCTTCCCACCGGGCGAGTCGCTCCTCACGAGTGACGTCCGTCGTGTGCCGTCGATCCGGGCGATGGATGAACCCGTTGGGGGATTCGAAGCAGCGCCGGAAGATCTCGTCGTAGGAGTCCTTGATCTGCGCCATCTCTTCGGCGCCGATGGGGCCGTTGTGCAGGGGTGCGCACCAGTTGGGATCGAGCTGGAACACCGTGAGCTGCTCGACCTGGTCGGCGATCGTGGAGATCACCTGCACCCCGGTCGAACCGGTGCCGATGACGGCGACCCGCTTGCCGGACACGTTCAGGTCCTCCGGCCAGTCGAAAGTGTGGAGGGCCCTCCCCTGGAAGGTCTCCAGGCCGGGCAGCCGCGGGCTGGTCGGCACGGACAGCATCCCCATGGCGGTCATCAGGAACCGCGTGGTGATCTCCCGACCGTCTTCGGTCCGCACACGCCACTGCAGGTGGTCCTCGTCCCACGTCGCACCGACCACCTTCGTGTTGAACTGGATGTGCTCACGAAGGTTGAACTTGTCCGCGACGTGGTTGAGGTACCGCAAGGTCTCCGGTCGGGCCGCAAATCGCTCCGACCAGTTCCACTCCTTCAGCAACTCCGGTGAGAACGAGTAGCCGTAGGTGAAGGACTCCGAGTCGAACCGGCATCCGGGATAGCGGTTGCGGAACCAGGTGCCGCCCACGTCGCCGTTCAGCTCGAGGACCGTCACCTTCACGCCCATCTCGAGCAATCGGTACAGCTGGTACATGCCACACACACCCGCACCGATGATCACGAACTGGTACTCCGGCTCGGCTCGGCCGGACGCCTCGGCGCCCGCTGCCTGGTCTGCGATGCGGAGGGACCCACTCAGAGGCTCGTTCACCATAGCGTCAGCGTAGGTGTTGACGGAATTCTCTGTCAACACCAGTGTTGACGATCAAGAGGCGTGGGCCCTGGGCAGCTCGCCGGGTGCCGACGTGGCAGCCGGGTGAGCCGATCACCAGCGGTCGACGTGCAGGACCTGGTCGAGCGGCTGCCGTGGCCCAGGCCGGAAGTCCGTGCCGAGCGTGTAGGCAACCGGGACGAGGGCTGCCTGCGTGCACTCGGCGAAGGGGATGCCGAGGATGTCGGCGACCTCCTGCTCGTACCGCAGGTGCGTCGTGGTCCACGACGAGCCGAGGCCGCGTTCGCGGGCCGCGAGCATGAAGCTCCAAGCGGCCGGGATGATCCCGGCCCAGTAGTTGGCCTGCCGGTGCGCAGATCTCAGCCGCTCGACCCGGCCGGTGGCGACCGGGATGAGCAGGCAGGGGACGCGGTGCAGGTGCTGCGCCAGGTAGGCCGCTGAGCGGAACACCCTCTGCTGCGCCGCGTGCCGGCCGGCGTCGTCGGCGGGCATCCGCGCCGGGTTCAGCGGGCCGGCCTCGTAGTCGGCGAACGCCTTGCGGTAGACCGCCGCGACCTCCGCGCGGCGGTCCTCGTCCATCACCACCACGAAGTGCCAGGACTGGTTGTTGCTGCCGCTGGGTGCCTGCAGGGCGATCTCCAGGCAGTCCCGGATCACCTCCGGCTCGACGGGCCGATCCAGGTCGAGCCGCTTGCGGACCGCGCGGGTCGTCGTCAGCACCTGGTCGACTCGCAGTCCGAGCGTGCTCATGCCTTCTCCTCCGCCGTCGTGCCTGACCGCCGCGCCGCGGTCGCCCGGTGGCCGAAGCGCCGGCCGGGGAACACCCACCCCCCGCCTGGGGCCGGGCACGGCGGGGTCGTGCCCGGAGGTCGGTGCCGTATCCATCGTCCGCTCCGCTCGCGGCCGGCGTTGACCGACGACCGCGTGTCCGCCTCGATGGCGTTCTCGGGCGGAGAGGCCGGTCCCCCATCCCGGCTTGGCTCTCGAGTCAGAAGATGCGTTCCAGATCCGACCGCCAGCGGCGCAGCGACTCGCCCTTCACGGCCACACCGTGCTCGGTGACGACCGCCCCGACGTGCTGCGACACCAGACTCACCGCATCCAGGCGGTCGACCAGAGCGGAGCTTCCGGACGGGCTGGTCGAGGGCAGCGCAACCACACACAGCCCGCCCGGACTGGCGGAAGCGCCTGCCGCGAAGTCCGGGGCTCCGCCGAGGCCGGAGACCTGCCGTCCGGCCACCCGCTCGGCGTTGACGTTGCCTGCGCCGTCGATGTTGAGGGCGCCGAGCACGGAGATCAGTCGCTCGTGACCGGACAACCACGACGGGTCGTGGATCGTCGTGGACGGCAGGAGGCGCACCCGGCGATCCCTCGCCGCCCAGTCGGTCACCTCGCGTGGTCCGATCACCGACATGCCGACCACGTCGGCGGAGGCATCCAGCACACCCGCCTCGGCGAGCCGGCAGGCGCTGTCGGCGAGGGCGCCCGACACCAGGCGCAGACCCCGCATGTGCCGGCACTCGTCGGCGAGTGCGTCCGCCACCTTCCCCACCCCGAGGGAGAGCGTGCCCCGCGGAGGAATCAGGCTCGCGACGTGCGCGGCGATCCGGCGGCTCACCTCATCGGGCTCCGTGGACAACCCGCGGAAACCCGACACGGCCGGCGCAGGCACCACGACGTCGGGCGAGCGGACCGTGGCCGCTCCGCGCACGAGCGGAAGATCGCTCATCTCCTCCAGGACGAGCACCCTCGCCACGTCCCCGGCGAGCTGGAGGTAGCCGTTGATGACGCCCAGCGAGTGGGCCCCCGAGGATGTCGGCTCGCTGCCGACGGCGATCAGCGCGTCGAGGCGGAGACCTCCGTCGAGCAAGGACCGGCAGATCTGGAAGTAGGACTGCCGCTCGTAGGCCAGACTGGGTACGTCCCGCAGCCCGCGGCCCGGCATGAAGGTCCTGACCTCTACATGCGGCCGACCACTCACGTCCGTGGGCAGCGGTGTGCGCCGCACCCCGAGGAGCAGCCGCACCGGATCTTCTGCGGCGGGCGGCCAGAGTTCCAGGTATCGACGGATCCCCTCCGACGGCTCGACCAGCCCCTCGGCGCACAGGACGGTCCTCATGGACAACCGACTTGCCCCGGCCTGGCGAGCAGGCACGGGTGCGTATCCGACGTCGGCCCTGATCGGCTCACGAGCGCGCCGTCGTCCGGCGGGAAGCCAGATAGGACGCCAGGAGCAGGCTGTCCACCCTGGTCTGCAGGGAATCCCCGCGGCTTGGCAGCGCGATCGGCACCCTGGCCCCCAGCACGACACCCATGGCGCGCCCCGTCGCGCCGATGATCGCCTTGCTGGCCATGTTGGCGGCGTCGATGTTCGGAGCCAGGAGGATGTCCGCGTGGCCGGCCACGAGGCCTCCGAGGGACTTGTTGCCGGCCGCCTCGACCGAGAGGGCAGCGTCGAGAGACAGCGGCCCGTCGACCTCCACGTCACCGAGTTGTCCTCGCCGAGCCATCACTGTCAGGAGGGCGGCGTCCACGCTGCTCGGCAGACCGGGCTTGACGAGTTCGACCGCGCTCAGGACGGCGAGCCGAGGTCTACCGGTGCCCAACGCGCGCAGCGCCTCGGCGGAGTTCCGGACGATGTCGGCCTTTGTGGCGAGGTCCGGCGTGATGTTGACGCCCGCGTCAGCGAAGGCCACCGTCTTCCCGGCGTAGGCCGGGGCCTCGATGACGTAGAGGTGGCTCGCCACGCGCCCGGTGCCGAGCCGTTCACGTCCGAGCAGTCCCTTGAGCAGGTCCGCGGACGCGATCGAGCCCTTGACCACGTAGTCCGCCTCGCCGCCGGCCACCCGGGCAGCGGCCTCCGAGGCGGCGGCCGCGGACGAGTCCGCGTGAACCACCTGGACGCGGCCGGCATCCAGGGTCGAGACATCCAACTGCTCCTCGATCCGGGCCTTGTCACCGACGAGGACGGGGCTGACGTGCGCCCAGTCCCCCACGGCCGCGAGCGCCCCCAGGACGTCCCCGACGTACGGTTCCACCACCACCGGCCGGCCGGCCGGCTGAGCAGCGATCCGCTCGAGCAGCGCCGAGTAGTTCTCCACCGACGCCCTACCTCCGGGCCCGCTGCACGAACGCGTTTACGCCGTCGTGAAACGAGACCGACGAGAACAGGAGGGAGCGCAGTATCGAGCCGGACTCCAGGCCGACGCGGTAGTCCTCCACTCCCCCTGCCCGGACGGCCATCTTCCCCAGGTGCAGCACGTGTGCAGGAACCTGGAGCAGGCGGTCGAGGTAGGCGGAGAGGAACGAGTCGAAGTCCGACTCGTCGACGACCTCGGCCACCAGTCCCAGCTCGCGGGCCCGGACGGCATCGATCTTCTCGCCCGAGACCGAGAGGGCCATCGTGTTCCGCGCACCGATGGCACGCACCAGCGCAGGCGCGATCACCATCGGGAAGGCACCCAACCGGATCTCGGGACAGGCGAAGGTCGCCGTGCTGGACGCGACCGCGATGTCGCACGCCGCGGTCAGCCCGCACCCTCCGCCGTAGGCGCCGCCCTCGACCGCGGCGAGCGTCACCCCTGGCAGGTCCTCGAGGTCGAGGAACAGCTGACGGAAGGACGCCGTCGCCTCGAACTGCTCAGCGGCGTCGGTGGTGAGGGACTCGTGGAACTGCCGGATGTCTCCTCCGGCGCTGAAGGTCCGGCCCGCGCCGCGGAGCACGACGGCGGAGGCTGTCCGGGCGGCCGGCGACCGCAGAGCCGCGGAGAGGGCCTCGATCATCGGGTCGCTGAGCGGATTCTTGCGCTCGGGCTCGTTGAGCCAGATGACGTGGACGTCGCCGCGTTGCTCGGTCCGAACCAGGGGCTCACTCATGGACGACCCGCGTCACTCGCACGTCCGGCTCGACCAGCTCGCGCGGCACGAGAACGCTCCACTCCCTCAGCACCTGGCTCACCACCGAGCCGCCGCGCAGCCCGCCGACGAACGGGAAGCTGTTGATGGCCAGCGGCGGCAACAGCTTGGTGAAGGCCTGAGCCGCGGCACGGTCGTCGGTGCGGATGGCGACGCGCATGACCACCTCGTTGAGGTCGGCCGTCGGCGCCGTGGCGACACCGCCGTGCAGCGAGTTGACACCGACGAACTCGACGTGGGACTCCCGGACCGGGATCTGCTCGATCGCGAGCTGCTTGAGCAAGATGTCGGCCGCACGCTCGGCCTTGTCCAGTGCGTGGGGAAAGGCGAACGGGAGCGACACCGACGCCATGTAGCCGTCGGCCAGGCCGGCCATCATCTTCAGCGTCGACGGCGCAGGACGGCCCCGCACCCCGGTGACCTCGACCTGGTCCGGACCGACATCCACCAGATCGACGTCGGAGAAGTCGGCCGTCACGTCGGGCGTGAGATAGGTGGCGGGATCGTGGATCTCGTAGTACAGCTGCTCCTGCAGCGTCGCCCGGCTCACGCGACCCCCTGTCGTCGGCGGCTTGCTGACGACGATGCGGTCGCGGCTGACGTCGGCGACCGGATAGCCGATGTCCTCGAGGTTCGGCACGTTCCACCAGTCACCGCCGAAGTTGCCACCCGAAGCCTGGCCGCCGCACTCCAGCAGGTGACCGACCACGATGCCGCGGGCCACCGAGTCCGGGTTTCCCGGGTCGACGATGCCCTTGGCGATCAAGGGAGACAGGTACAGCGACGTGTCGGTGGCCCGCCCGGTGATGACGAAGTCACTCGGTTCGGCCAGCGCCTCCACCTGCGGGGCGGCCCCCAGATAGACGTTGGCGAACAACGGCTTGGTCGGGAGGTCGCGGTACTGCTGCCCGGTGTCGCGATCGGAGAGGTCGACACCAGCCGCGTCCCACTCGTCGAGCCTGTGCAGCACGTCGTCGCCGGTGACGGCGTTGGCCGACGCGTCCGCGAATCCGGCCGAGGCGCACGCGGCGACCACGGCACGGGCAGCGGCCAACGGGTTGAGACCCCCGCCGTTGCTCAGCAGAGTCGTGCCCGACTTCCGGGCAAGGGGCAGCAGCGAGGCGAACAGCGGCGGCAGGTCCCGCGCGAAGCCGGTCTCGGGGTCCCGTGCCCGGTCCTTCGACAGGATCGCCAACGTGAGCTCCGCCAGCGCATCGAAGGCCATGTAGTCGACCTCCATGGACTCGAGGGTCCGGTGCGCCGGCCGGGAGGCGTCGCCATAGAAGGCCTGGCCGGCAGCCAGGCGGAGGGAGGTCGTCATCGTGCGTCCTTCTTCGGAGGGCCGGCGAACAGGGGGCTGGACTCTGCCAGCGCGGCCGGGATGCCCCGCACCGTCATCCGGAGCAGGGCCGAGGCCATGGACTTGCCGAGGTTGTCGCTGCGCAGGCTGCTCGAGCCGCCACCACCGAGCGCGTCGTGGCACACGAACTTGTAGGCGAACACGTTGGGGATCACGTAGCGCTCGACCCCGCCGTGCACCAGAGGAGCGAGGAAGGCCCGCACCGCATCCGCGCTCAGCTGCTCGTCGCACAACCGGAACAGCTCGGCGTCAGGGAAGAAGACGGTGATGTCGGAGGTGTCGCCCTTGTCGCCGGACCGCGCCTGCGCGAGCCGGTAGAGGGGCAGGTCGACGGTTCCCCCGTCTGTGGCGGTCGTCATGCCGCCGAACGGTAGGTGCGGAGACGAGTGGCTGTCAACACTTCAGTTGACCGACGTCCACCCGACGGTCCCGGCGCCGGGACAGCCCTTCAACACAAACGTTGACAGGTGTCCCGCGTCACTGGCAGCCTGACGGCCACAGCAAGCGGCGCGCCGTGTCGGCGGCCCGATCACGACTCTGGAGACGCGGTGAACGACACGACCGACTACTTCCGTGCCGCGAGGAAGCAGCCGGACGGCTGGGAGTACCTCCTCGAGGGGGCTTGGCACGCCCCGCGCGTGCCCTGCCGGTGGAACTCGCCGAGCACATCGCCGGCGACGCCGCTCTCCTCGACCAACGCACCCGGCGAGGGCGAGCGTTGACCAGCGACGCGCCGGCGATCTGGCATGCCGCCGAGGAGCTCGGCCCGGCCGACGACGTCGTCCGGTTCGACCCGTGGATCGATGACCTCGACTACCGCGGGGGAGGCCAGGAGTACGCCGACCTCGTGGCCGAGTTCCGACGGTTCATGAACGCCCTCGCGGCCTCGACGCCACCCGCAGAGGAGATGCGACAGGTGTCCTCGGGGCTGGCGCGGCTGCGCTCGACACTGGAACGGCACCGGTCCGGCCGCGGCGCCGGGTACAGCGGGAACAGGTACGACCTGGCGGGCCGCGGCCATCCTCACCTGATCCCGGCACACGTCACGCGATGGGCCACGAACGAACTCCAGGCGACGGTGGTCTTCGGCGCTGCCCACATCGGCAGCAACGACGCCGTCCACGGTGGCATGCACCCGCTCCTCTTCGACGAGGTCCTCGGCCGGCTCGCCAACACCAACCGCCGGACGCGATGCCGGACCGCATACCTGAAGACCGACTACCACAGCGTGACCCTGCCGGACGTGGCCTACGAGCTGCACGCGACGGTCGACGAGGAAGCCGGTCGGAAGCGCTTGCTCTCGGCCCGCCTGACCGGCCCCGATGGCGTCCTGACAGCCAGCGCGGAGGGCCTCTTCGTGGCCCTGCGGGAAGGCGCCCCCTGAGGCGCGGTCAGGCGGCCGCGTCGGCGCCGATGCCACACCCCCTCGCCGAAATTCCGCACCCAGCTCACAACCCGTGCACGTCCATCACCTAAGGACCCCTGATGTCAACGACGACGCTCCCTCTCGACGCACACCTCACCGTCCCGCGGTTCGGGACCGGGGACGGGCAGGACCTGCAGACCATCCCCCAGCTGGTCCGGCGCAACGCCGCCGAGGCGCCGGAGCAGACGGCCTTCCGGACCAGATCAGCTGCTGGGGAGTGGGTCGGTCAGCCCTGGCACGAGGTCCATCGCGCGGTGACCGAGGTCGCGGCCGGACTGATCGGACTGGAGAGCGCGCACGGTCCGGCGCGGCCCGGTGAGGTCGCCTTCGTGATCGGCGGGAACTCACCGGAGTTCTTCGTCACGGAGTACGCAATCCAGGCCACCGGCATCACCGCGTTCCCGCTGTTCGAGCAGCTGTCGACGGCCGAGATGCTGACGACGCTGGCCTCCTATCCCGTCGCCGTGGCCTTCTCGGGGTCGGGCGCAGCGACCGGTCGCCTGCTCGAGGTGGCCGACGAGCTGGGGATCCGTCGGATCATCCAGTGGGGCGACGATGCGGTGACCGATGATCCGCGGGTCATCAGCCTCGACGAGCTGCGCCGCCAGGGCGTCGACCTCCTCGCGGGGAACCCACGGGTCGTCGACGACCGGATCGACGCGGGATCCCTCGACGACATCGCCTGCATCATCCTCACGTCAGGAACGACTGGCGTGTCGAAGGGAGTGCTCGGCTCGTACCGCTACATGCTCGACATCGCCGCCCGGTACGCGCACGCCTACGGCGCGCGGGCGCACGACAGTTACCTCAGCTTCCTGCCGCCGGCGTTCTCCGTCGAGCAGTACAACGGCCTGACCCTGGGGGCCGCTCTGCCGCTCGACGTGGCCTTCATCTCCTCCCCGGCGGCGACCACCGAGGAGTTCGTCTCGTCGCGGTCGAGCATGAAGTTCCTCGGCCCACGCCAGTGGGAGGAGCTGCGCGCGACCCTGCCGGCCGATCTCCTCGGCGACCCCGCCGCGATCGCCGGCCGGCAGGCGGAGATCCGCGCCCAGCTCGGCCTCGAGCACGTCACCGGTGGCATCAGCGCGGGCGGGTCCCTCAGTGCCGAGGTGTTCGACTTCTTCCGTCAGATCGGACTTCGGATCCGCAACGTCTACGGCTTCGCCGAGGTCGGCATCATCACCTCCACCCGCGACAACGATCCTCCCGAGAGTGTCGGTGTGCCGCTGCCCACCGCCTACGGCGACGGGCCGATCGAGGTCCGTATCCAGGACGGCGAGCTGCAGACCCGCGGAGGCGCCAGGTGCGCCGGCTACTGGGGCGACACCCATCACCTCTCGATGACTCCTGACGGCTGGCTGCGCAGCGGTGACGCCGGAGTCATCGACGGCGGTGTGCTCACGGTGTTGGACCGACTGGCCAACATCCAGCACCTGCCGGACGGACGCACGTTCGCGCCCCAACCACTCGAGATCAGTGCGATGCGCAGTCCGTTCATCGCCAACTTCCTGGTCATCGGCGGCCACGGGGACGACTCCCGCATCGCGGCACTCGTCCAGCTCAACGACTCGGCGGTGCGGCGCCAGCTGGCCACCGAAACGCTGCCCGCGACGTACGAGGGACTCGTCGCGTCGAGCACCGTCACCCGCCTGATGGTGGAGGAGATCCGCAAGCTCAACGCCGAGCAACCGGCCTCGCAGCGCATCGATCTCGTCGGACTGCTGCCGAAGCCGCTGAGCCCTGAGGACGGCGAACTGACGCGCAGCATGAAGCTGCGGCGGACAGCGGTGCTGCACCGGTATGAGGCCCTGGTGCAGGCGATGTTCACGGGAGCGGACGGTCAGGTGACCTTCGCCGTCGACATGGGTGCGGGCGGCGGTGGCGACCTCCGGGAGTTCACCACCAGCGTCGCGCGCCTGTAGACGTAAGACCGCGTGCGTCAGGGGCTGTCCGCGGCTCCGCAGAGACGCTGCGTGGGTGCGTCTCGTCGAAGGTCAACGGGACCTCCGGCGGGGGGCGACGCCAGTCCCCCGCCGGGTGCTCCGTTGCCATGCGAGCCCGACATCAGCCGGGTTGACCGTAGCCCCGAGAAACGCACCCCCGGGTGAGAGCGACACCGCCGCCGCGTGATCCGCGCTGCACGGCACCGGCGGGGGACGTCAGGCGTGGTGTCCGGAGGTCCCGGAGCGAGCGAGCACGATCCGACTCACCACTGTGTTGGAGGTCAGTTCCAGCACCATGGACACCACCCGGACGACGTCGTCGACCGGGATCATCGACTCCACCGGAACCCGGTCGGAGACCCACGCGGCCATGTCGGTGTCCACGTAGGCAGGCGCGAGGGCAGTTGCCGTCACCCCGTTCGCCGACTCCTCGAGGTTCACGGTCTCGATGAGGGAGAGCAGGGCCGCCTTGGACGCCCCGTAGACGGCCAGGCCGGGTTCGGCGTAGGCGCCGGTGATCGAGGAGAGCCCCACGATCTTCGCTCCGTGGACGGGGTCCTCGGCGGCAGCTCGACGCAGCAACGGCAGACAGTGCTGGATCAGCGTCATTGCGGCCGTGAAGTTGACCGCGATCGTCTTGTCCAGGCGGCGCAGATCGAAGTCGGCGATGTTGCCGGCGGTTCCGACGCCGGCGTTGATCACCAGCGCCTGCATGGACCCGAACGCCTCGCGGTGCGCGGCCACGAGTCCCGGCAGCGCGTCGCGGTCCGCCATGTCGGCGGCCACGGGGACGACCTCGACGGCGCCGGCGGCGCGGAGCTCCGGCAGGAGGGCCGAGAGATCGACGTGCCTGCGGGAGGTGATGGTGAGGCCGTACCCCTTCCGGGCCAGTGCCAGGGCGATGCCACGACCGATGCCACGGGGAGGCCCCGGTGACCAGCGCTGTGCTCATGACTGTCTCTCCATGTCGCTCACTGCCCCGGCACGGGCGGGATCGGCGGCTCAAGACGACCCGAAATCCCTGACCGGGGGCGTCGTCGCTCAGTACGGCAGCTGCCCGGCGCGGAACCCGAGGACGGCCTCCAGCCGCCGGCAGGTGGCCGGGCCTGGGCGGGCTCGGCCCACCTCCCAATTGCGGACGGCCTGTCCGGACCTGCCCACGGCGCGGCCCAGCGCGACCTTCGTCAGCCCTGCCGCGACCCGAGCGGCCCGGATGCCCTCCGGTACGTCCTCCGGCTGCCACGTCGCCCCGGGTGGGATCCGCCTGGGCTCCAACCGGCAGTACCCGTACACCTCGGCCTCGGGCCGCCGGTAGACCGCCGCCATGCGCCGAGCGACCGCAACCGGCGGACGCCGTTGCTCCGCCTCGTAGCGGGCTAACGTCCCCGGCGCGATGCGCAGGTGTGCGGCGGCCTCCCGCTGCGACATCCCGCACGCCCTCCGGATCCGACGCAGCGGCCGGGGGTCGACCGCCGCGACCACAACCGGTCGAGCCGCCAGCGCGGTCACGTCGGTGTCGAGGACGCGGGCGAGTTGGTCGGCCAACCCGGGCGCGACCCGGACGCCGGCGCTCTCCCACATGGCGAGAGTCGTGGGGGCCACTCCGACCTGCTGCGCAACCGCACGCTGGCTCAGGCCGCGCTGCCGACGGACGACGCCGAGGGAGGGCAGCGGTTCGCCGTCGAGCCGGGCCGGCGGGTGGTCGGCGAACAGGGCGGCGACGTCGTCAGGAGCCAGGCCCAGGACCGCACCGATCCGCGGCCAGGAGCAGCGGGCGGGACGTCGGCGGCCCTTCTCCCACAGTGACAGGTTGGGGCGGCTCACGTGCAACGCCCGGGCCAGTTCCGTCATCGTCAGCCCGGCCGCCTCCCGGGCCTCGGTCAGGGTCCGCCGCCGGGCCGGTCGGCCGGGACGGACCTCCCGGACCTCCCGCGGTGCGACCCTCCAGCCCGCGCCCGATCGCGTCGCCCAGTCGCCCGGCGCAGCGGCGAGCGTGCCGGTCAACGCCGCTCCAGCGCCTCGAGCCCGGCCGTGACGAGTTCGGGTACGGCCTGGGCGGCTCGCGCCGCGTCCCGCCCGGCGTCGGCGCCGGCGCGGGCCCGGTGAGCGATGCCCTCGGCGATGACGGCGAGCTTGAGGTGGGCCAGTCCCAGGTAGAACGGCCAGTGGCCGAGGTCGCGACCGGAGGCGCGGGCGTAGTGCTCGGCCAGGGCCGCCGGCGACGGCAGGCGGGGGCTGGTCCACGCGGCGGGGATCCCCAGGATGACGTCGAGGGCCGGATTGCGGTAGACGCACATCAGGGCGACGTCGGTGAGCGGGTCGCCCAGGGTGGACAGTTCCCAGTCCACGACGGCGCGCACGGTGGCCGGGTCGGTCCGGTCGAGGATGGCGTTGTCGATGCGGTAGTCACCGTGCACGACGGTGGCTGCCGATGAGGCCGGAACGGTGTCGGCGAGCCGGTCGTGGAGGCGCTCGAGGTCCGGGAGGTCCCGGGTGCGAACCTGCTCCCACTGGCGGCGCCACAGCCGGACCTGCCGGGCGAGGAATCCCTCGGGGCGGCCGAAGCCGGCCAGCCCCACCTCGTCGACGTCGACCGCGTGCAGTGCCACGAGCACGTCGATGAGCGTCGTGGCGGTCCGGTGCACGTCGTCGTCGGACAGCGCCGCCAGGTCGTCGCGGTCCCGGACCACGACGCCCTCGACCCACTCGACCACGGTGAAGGACGCGCCCAGCACACGCTCGTCCTCGCAGAGGCCGACCGGCCGGGCGACCGGGACCGGCGTGGCCTGCAGCGCGCTGGTCACCCGGTGCTCCCTGACCATGTCGTGCGCGGATGCGGTCAGCCCGGCCAGCGGGGGCCGGCGCACCACCCAGCGGGAGGCGCCGTCGGTCACCGCGAAGGTCAGGTTGGATCGACCACCGGCGATGAGCTCACCCTGCAACGGACCCGCCGGCCGGACTCCACGAGCGAGGAGGTAGTCGTGCAGCGCATCGAGGTCCAGGCCGGGCAGTCCGGTCACGACGACGCCCGCAGCCGTGCCGCCTTGACCGCCCGCTTGGCGATCGCGAACCGGTGCACCTCCGACGGGCCGTCGTAGACCCGGAACGGACGGACTTCGCGGGCGATGCGGGCGATCGGCAGGTCGGCCGACACTCCCAGCCCGCCACACAGCTGCATCGCGCGGTCCACCACCCGCCCGATCGCCTCCCCGCCGAATGCCTTGGCGATCGACGTCTCCTGCGCCGCCGGCGAGCCGGCGTCCAGGGCCGCGCACGCCACGTCGAGCAGCGCCCGTGTGGCGGCCAGGTCGATCTCGTTGTCGGCGATCATCTGCTGCCCCATGCCCAGGTCGGCGATCGCGCTGCCGAACCCACGGCGGACGGCGGAGTGCTCGACCGCGACCTCGTGGGCCCGGACGGCCGCGCCCAGCCAGCGCATGACGTGGGTCATCCGGGCCGGCCCGAGCCGCACCTGCGCGTACCGGAACCCCTCGTCGACCTCGCCCAGCACCGCCTCATCCGGCACGACCAGCCCGTCGAGCTCGACCTCGCAGTGCCCGCCGACCATCGACCGGTCCATCGTCGGGACGTGCCGGCCCACCCGCAGCCCAGGCGCCCCGGCCGGAGCGAGGAACATCGTCCCTCCCCCTCGGTCGCCGGCCACCCCGGAGGTCCGGGCCATGATGATGAAGAAGCCGGCCCCGTCGGCGCCGGTGATGAAGATCTTCCGGCCGTCGATGCCCCAGCCCCCGGGCACCCGGGTCGCCGTCGTCGCCAGCGCTGTGGGGTCGGAGCCGGCCCCGGGAGCGGGCTCGGTCATCGCGAACGCCGAGCGCACGTCCCCTCGGGCCAGCGGAGCCAGGTACTGCTCCCGTTGCGCGGGGGTGGCCACGTGGGTCAGCAGGTGCACGTTGCCTTCATCCGGGGCCGCGGCGTTGATCGCCATCGCCCCGAACAGCGAGTACCCGGCGGCCTCGAACACCCGTGCCCGCTGGGTCATCGACAGTCCCAGTCCGCCGTACTCCCCCGGCGCGTGCGGCGCCAGCAGCCCCCGTGCCCGCGCCTCCCCCTGGAGTCGGCGGCGCACGTCGTCCCCACCCGCGGCGGTCACATCCCCGTCGAAACGGTCCTCGACCGGGAGGACCGCTTCCCGCACGAACTCGCGGGTGCGTGCCACGATGTCGGCGACGTCGGGTCCTGCGCCGCTCGTCCCCGCCGGGACCTCGATGGTGCTGCTCACGGTCTCCCTCACCTCAGTATCCAGTCAGAACAGGTACGCCGAGAGGCTGGTCGGCCCCCTGCAGGGCCCCGCCGCGAGCCTGCGAGCGGTGGGGCCCTGCAGGGGGCCGCCGCGAGCCTGCGAGCGGTGGGGGGCAGGGGGTCCTCCGTCAGCTCAGGCGCTCGAGCAC